>CAYXNU010000025.1:0-12506 GCA_964466485.1 uncultured Ruminococcus sp. | reverse complement strand
AAAGTTTAGATACTTAAATACACATAGCATTAACAAGTTCACTACCACACCTATGGATAGTATTGCCTTGCTCTTTTTTTTAGACAACAACAACCCTATAGCGTAATTGAACACTATAGAGAACACCATAAGAAAGATAGCTTTTGGTTCACCGAACGCATAGAACGCTAAACTTAAAATAGTTAAAACAATATTCTTTAACTTAATCGATGGACATAATAAGTTCAGTAAGTATGCAATCGGTAAAAAAAAACATAAAAATGTTACGCTACTAAAAACCATTTTTAACCTCCTATTGTTCATGATTTTTCCATGGTATATTATATCATACTATTATTTAGGTGTCAACTTTTATAAATCTATATATTGTTGGCTAAAAAAATACCGTTTCTTGACTAAAAAAATACTGTTCCTTTAAATTCACGTTAGCTTAGTACAACATATGTTGACATTTTATCCAAAGTGTGCTACAATCATACAGTAAGCGTACGCTAACTAAAAAGGAGTGATATATATGTTCATAGAAATTAAAGGCATAAAAAAAAGTTTTGGTAACGCTGATAATAAGATAGAAGTTTTAAAGGGCATAGACATCAACATCAACAAAGGTGAAATATGTGTGCTACTAGGTGCTTCTGGTTCAGGAAAGTCCACGCTACTAAACATCATAGGCGGTATAGATACCGCTGATAGTGGTTACATATCCATAGAGGGCGACAAAATAGCCAACATGAATGAAAAACAGCTAACCAACTACCGTAGAAAACATCTAGGTTACATCTTCCAAATGTATAACCTTATCCCAAACTTAAACGTTAAAGAAAACATAGAAGTAGGTGCATACCTTAGCGACCACCCACTAAACATTGACGAACTACTCCACACTTTGGGACTATACGAACACCGCCACAAGTTACCAAACCAACTCTCAGGTGGACAGCAACAAAGAACCGCTATCGGTAGAGCCATCATTAAAAATCCTAGTATTTTGCTATGTGATGAGCCTACTGGTGCTTTAGACTACAAAACTTCCAAAGAAATCCTAAAGCTAATAGACGACTTAAACAAGAAGTATGGTAGTACTATTATCATGGTTACTCACAATGATGCCATTAAAAACATGGCTGACCGTGTAGTTAAACTCCGTGATGGACAGGTTAGAAAAGACTATATCAACGAGGTTAAAACTCCCGTAGATGAGTTAGACTGGTAAGGGGGAGTTATACTGTGAGAAATCCTTTAAATAAACGTTTGCCCAAAGAACTTGTACAAGACTTCGGAAAGTACCTAGTAATATTTGTATTCATGGCTGGTTTGATAGCCATAGTTTCGGGGTTCTTAGTAGCGGAAAACAGTGTCATAACTGCTTACGATGAAAGCTTTGAAAAGTACAACATAGAAGACGGAAACTTAGAACTATCTAAACCCATGGACAGCCACTTTAAAAGCGTCCTAGAGGATGAGGACTTAACCATCTATAATAACTACTATGTAGAAGAACCTACCGCCAACATAGACAGCACCCTTAGAATGTTTGTAAACCGTGAGGAAATAAACAAGGTTTGCATTATGGATGGCGAACTACCTACCTCTAATAGTGAAATCGCTATAGATAGAGTATACGCTCAAAATAACGAACTATCCATAGGTGATACTATCACTGTAGCGGATAACGACTTAACTATTACTGGGTTGGTAGCCCTATCTGATTATAGTGCATTATTTTCCAACAACTCCGATATGATGTTTGATTCCATTAAGTTTGGAGTAGCCGTAGTCACACAAGAACGCTTTGACAGTTTCGGAAAAGCTAACCTACACTATTGCTACTCATGGAAGTATGATACACCCTTAGAAGAACTTGACGACGACACCACCGCCGAAAGCAAGTCAAATGATATACTAAAAGCTTTATATCTAGATGACGAAGATAACATAGACTTAATAGAGAGTTTTACTCCCGAATATAGCAATCAAGCCATACACTTTGCAGGTGATGACATGGGTGGCGACAAGATAATGATGGTAGTATTTCTATACATAGTAGTAGCGATTATAGCGTTTGTATTTGCAATAACTACTAACAATACCATATCTAAGGAAGCCTCAATAATAGGAACTCTAAGGGCTTCTGGGTACTCAAAAAGGGAAGTGCTATCCCACTACATAACTATGCCAGTAATAGTAACTATAGTATCCGCCATAGTAGGAAACGTTGTCGGATATACAGCCCTTAAGGACTTCTGTGCAACACTATACTATGGTAGCTATAGTTTAGTAGAATACACAACCCTTTGGAACGCCGAGGCTTTTGTAAGTACTACAGTAGTACCATGCTTAATAATGTTATTTATCAACTACTTTATACTATCTAAAAAATTAGAGTTATCTCCATTGAGATTTTTAAAGCACGATTTAGAAAGCCATAAAAATAATAAGAACCCTCTATTGCCATCTAGTCTTGACTTTTTGTCAAGGTTTAGGATAAGAGTTATCTTACAAAATGTACCCAACTACATTACCATGTTTGTAGGAATATTCTTTGCGGAGTTTATACTAATGTTCGGATTTTTATTTGCTCCACTGCTAGAAAAGTATGAGGCAGATATCTGCAATAGTATGTTTTCAACATACCAGTATATGCTTAAAGATACCGTTGAAACTTCCAACACACAAGCAGAAAAGTTTTCAGCGAATAGCCTTTTAGTAGATAAAGCTAGTATAAAAGATTCTGTTACAATATACGGAATAGTAAAAAATAGCCAATACATAGACTTATCACTCTCCGCAAATGATGTATACGTTTCTAGTGCCTACGCTGACAAATACGCTGTAAATATAGGAGATATCATCACACTAAAGAACCCCTATGGCAACGCAAGGTATGGTTTTACTGTCACTGGTATATATGAATACCCCTCTACTTTAGCGGTATTTATGAGTACTTCAAAGTTTAACCAAATATTCAACTTCGATGATGATTACTTCAACGGATACTTCTCCAACGAGGAAATAACCGACATAGACGATAAAGATATAGCCAACCTAATAACTGTAGACGATTTAACTAAAGTATCAAGGCAGTTAGAAACTTCCATGGGTGGCATGATGTCAATATATACGGTGTTCGGTGCGGTAATGTTCACGCTACTAATATACTTGCTATCTAAACTAATTATCGAGAAGAATAGCAACTCCATCTCCATGATTAAGATACTAGGCTACTCCGATATTGAGATAGGTAGGCTGTACATATTAGCCACAAGCTTGATAGTAGTTCTCATGATACTACTAGCTGTACCGCTATGCAATGGACTCATGGCTATGATATTTAAAACCTACATGGCGAAAAATATGAGCGGTTGGTTACCATACTACACCGAACCTATAATGTTCATCAAGATGATAGTTTTAGGAATACTATGCTATAGTTTTGTAGGCATTACACAGCTTTTCAAGATTAAAAAAATTCCTATGACAAACACTCTAAAAAATGTAGAGTAACACTAAAGATTAACTTTTCAAGGAACGCTTTAAATATTTAAGCGTTCCTAATTTTTGTGTTCCCCCGTAATAGAGTATATAACCCATTCTGCAATGTTTACTGCATGGTCGCCGATACGTTCAAAATACTTAGCAATCATAAGTAAATCTATAAGCAGTTCGGCATTATCGTTGGCACTTTGCACCGCACTGATAAGTTCGCCTTTTACCTTTAAAAATAGTTCATCTACAGTGTCGTCTAAAGCTATAGCCTTGTACGCTATTTGGATATCTTTTTTCACAAAGGAGTCCACACTGTCTGTTACCATTTTGGAAGTTACCATAGCCATATCGGAAATGTGTATCTTACTAGATATTCTAGATAGCGTGACATACTTAGCAATCTCAACAATATCCGCAGACTGGTCGCCAATGCGTTCCATATCAGAAATCATTTTCAGTGCCGAAGATACCGTTCTTAAGTCACGGGCTACAGGTTGTTGTTGCATTAACAATCTCATGCAAAGGTTTTCTATTTCACGTTCTTTGCGGTCTATGAGCTTTTCAATTTCTATAGTAGTTTCTTCTATGTGTTTGTCGTGTTTAGTAAGATACTCTATAGCATAGCTAATGGATTCCTCACATAAAGCCCCCATGTTGATAAGTTCGTCATTAAGTTGCATAAGTTGGTTATCAAAGCGATTTCTCATTAACCGAACCTCCCAGTAATGTAATCTTCAGTGCGTTTATCTAAAGGGTTTGAGAATATCTTTTCGGTGTTGTCAAACTCAACCACTTCACCCGTTAGAAAGAAAGCCGTCTTGTCAGCGATTCTAACAGCCTGTTGCATATTGTGAGTAACCATAATTATGGTGTACTTTTCTTTAAGTTCCAAAGCCAAATCTTCTATCTTAGCAGTAGATATTGGGTCTAAAGCGGAAGCAGGCTCATCCATAAGGAGTACTTCAGGCTCTATAGATAACGCTCTAGCAATGCACAACCTTTGTTGTTGACCGCCACTCATACCGAGGGCGTTCTTTTTTAGTCTGTCCTTGCACTCATCCCAGATTACAGCCTGTCGCAGTGACTTTTCAACAATCTCATCCAGTTTAGCTTTAGACCTTATTCCGTGAACTCTAGGGGCATAGGCTATATTGTCGTAGATACTCATAGGGAATGGGTTAGGCTTTTGGAAGACCATTCCCACACGTTTCCTTAGTATAGTAACGTCAAAGTCCTTGTATATGTCAATGCCGTCTAGGGTTATAGTGCCTTGTATTTTGCAATCTTCTATTAAGTCGTTCATGCGGTTAAGCGACCTTAAAAACGTAGACTTTCCGCACCCCGATGGACCTATCAAGGCGGTAATTTGGTTTTTAGGCAAAGATAAGTTTATATCTTTAAGTGCATGGTTTTTGCCATACCAAAGGTTCATATTTTTAGTTGATATAATCTCTCTCATAAAACATCACCCTTTCTTTAGACGTTTAGTAAATACCCTTGCTAGTAGGTTTATTAAAAAGGTTAATATTAGAAGTATGGTAGCTATAGCGAAAGCAGTATCGAAGTCGCCACGTTCTTTAGCATAGATGTACAACGAAACTGTAAGAGTCGCTCCTGAACTGTTTGGGGTAAAAGCCTCGAATAGGTTTAAAAGTTCGTTGGACATTCCTGCCGTAAATAGCAACCCTGCACTTTCCCCGATGATTCTACCTATAGCAAGGATACACCCTGTAATAATTCCGTCCATAGCAGAGGGTAGCACTACACTTTTAATCATGTACCATTTGCCAGTACCCATAGCCAAAGACCCCTCTCGGTAGCTGTTAGGTACGGTTTTAAGGCTTTCTTGTGTAGTGCGAATGATTATAGGTAGCGTCATGATAGATAGCGTTAAAGCCCCCGAAACGATACTAGTACCCAGTGAGAACACTTGTACAAATATTAGCATTCCCACAAGACCGTATATTATAGACGGTATTCCTGAGAGAGTTTCCGTTGCAAATACGATAAGTTTCACTATGTGTCTATTTTTAGCATATTCATTAAGGTATATAGCAGAACCCACTCCCACGGGCAAAACTATAATTAATGTGATTAAAACCATATACACCGTATTAAGAATATTCGGTAATATACCTACAGTGTTGCTAATAAGGCTAGGCTTACTAGATATCAACTCCCATGTAACGTTAGGCAAACCTTTGTAGAGTATACATCCTATTATCAATATTAATATAGCACATACTATTCCTACCGCTAGGTATATGAGAATATTTAAGATACCGCACGTTATCTTTCTATCTTTTGAAATACTATCTTTCATTTCTTATCCCTCTTGATAATAAAGTTTAATATTATGTTTATAATCATAATAAATACAAATAGCACCAGTGCCACGGAAAACAGTGCTTGTCTTTGCAACCCCGACGAATACGACATTTCACTGGCAACGGCTGTAGTAAGAAACCTTACGCTTTTAAACAGCGAGGGCATATTAGCGACGTTTCCCGAAACCATCATAACAGCCATAGCTTCGCCTAAGGCTCTGCCTATTCCCAAAACTATGGATGCTAATATACCGCTTTTTGCAGATGGCAACACTATCTTAAAAATAGTTTCTGTTTTGGTAGCACCCAAAGCCAGTGATGCTTCTTCGTACTCTTTAGGTACTGATTTTAGTGCATTTTCCGAAACTGAAATCACAGATGGTAAAATCATAATAGATAGCACAACTATTGCAGAAAATAGGTTTGCACCATCTGGAAGATTGAATATTTTTCTAACGTTTGGAACTATAAATATCATGCCCACCAAACCATACACCACCGAGGGTATTCCCAACATGAGATGTATAAAATTACTTAAAACATATGCACTCTTTTTTGATAATACTTTTGCATTAAATATAGCACATAAAACCCCTATAGGTACGCCGATTAATATAGCTCCAACTGTGCCATATATGGATGATAATATAAATGGCAATATCCCATAGGATGCATCTTCGCCAGTAGGTTTCCATTCAGTGCCGAATAAAAAATTAGATAGCCCAATCTCATTAATTGCTGGTACTCCCGATACTACTAAAAACACTGTGATTAATAATACAAATGCCACTGCAATAAATCCGCAAAGTATAAATATACCATGCATAAACTTTTCAGTTGAATTGCTTTTCTTTTTAAAATTGCTCATAGGAACGCCTTTCGTTATCTATAAAAATATAGTTTCTGTTAATTTATTTAGATACAGGAATAGCCCCCGACTGTATGATATACTCATCTGCTAAACCGCTTAAAGTATAATCATAGAAATCTTTAGCCACACTAGATAGTTCTTTATCTTTAGAAATTACGAATAAGAAGTCACGTTGAATCTTGTAAGTGCCATCTAAAATAGTTTCATTTGAGGGCATAACGTCATCTACACTGACAGTTTTAACGCTGTCACTTACAGATGCCAAAGACACATATCCAATAGCATTTGGGTTAGATGAAACTGTTTGAATTATATCACCATTAGAGGTTAATTCTTGTGAATAGATGCACATATCTGTGGTATTTGTGATAGTTTCAAAGCCATCACGAGTACCAGAAGATGCCTCTCTACCGATACATACTATCGGCAAATCATCTCCACCAATTTGACTCCAATTAGTTATGTTACCCGTATATATCTCAACAATTTCCGAGATAGAGAGGTTTTCTATAGGGTTTTCGTTATTCAAAATAATAGCTATTCCATCTATAGCGATTACCGTAGATTCGAGGGTTTGTAGTTCTGTATCACTTAAATTTCTGCTAGAAAGCCCTATATCGCAACGACCGTCCGTTACTGCTTGAATACCCGCCCCCGAACCTGTAGGGTTGTAGCTTATCTTAACGTTTGGGTTTTGGGACATATAAGACTCACTTAGGTAGCCTATTATTTTTTCCATAGAGGTTGAACCATCTATAGAAATTACGTCTTCTGTGGATGTTCCACAGGCTGTTATACTTGCACCTAAAAATATTGCCAGTAGTGCTATTTTTATCTTTTTCATTTCAAAACGCTCCTTTGCTAATTTTAATAATGTTATATGTAGTTTTTTGTATACATATACAAGCCAAATTCATACAAATACCCTTGCTTTTTTATTTTGTTTGTGGTATAATATAGGTTATAGAATTTCAAAAAATAGGAGGAATCTTATGAGTGAAAAAGAAAAAAAGTTAAAAGAAATTATCAAAGATACCTTTTTAGAGTTGCTCTCTAAAGACGAAGATGTGCGTAACATGATTGTCGAAATTGTCAAGAACGCTCCCGAAAACAACGGTGTTAGGCATATTCATAGCGGTGACAACGCTCTTAAAAAGGATAATGAAAGCCTTAAGCAACAGCTTTTCGACGCAAAAGAGGATTACAGCAAGTTAAAAGAAAATTTAAAAAAATTAGAAAAAGAAAACGAAAGTTTGCAATCCGAAAACGCAAGGCTAAACGAATCCACTAAGGAGTACTCTTTAAAGTACGAAAATGCTAAGAAAGAAATTTCCGAACTTGAAGATAAAGTTTCCAAACTTGAACTAGTTGCGGAGCGTTTCCAAAACTATGCAACCTTGCAAGACCTCTACTCAGGCTACTTGTCTTTGGACGAGGCTATCCGTGACGGCTTAGGAAATAACATAGCCTGTGAAGATATCTATCAGTTTGTGGTTTCTGCTAGTCAGTGGGATAGCATAAAGTCCCTTTGGAAGTACATTAGCTATGAGTTGGATAATCTTTCTAAAAACGATTTCGATGTCCTAGTCCATACCTTTAATTGGTTCTTTGAACAGTACAACAGCTTTAAAAAGACCTACAGCCTACTACCTGTGCAGGTTGGTGAACTTTTTGACAGCGACTTCCATGCAAAGAGTACCAATAGCAAGTCTTTGGGAAATATTTCCGAGGTGCTACTGGTTGGCTACAAAAATAACATTACTGGCAATGTTGTTGAAAAATCTATAGTGAGGGTGTAATTTATGAGTAATAATACCAAAAATGCTAAACAAATGTACGTTAGCGACGACTTCTTTAGAAGTGACGATATCCTAAAGTTGGGCAGAACTTTAAACATTTCTAAGGCTGAAAAGCCCCTTAATGAAAAGTTTACTGCCCTAGTAGACGAAGTGCAAAAGCTTTACGATGAAAACCAGTGGCTTGAAATGAAAAACAAGGATGTATACTTTGAAAAGACTTGCAACCTAATAATTCCTATTCTATCCAAAACAACAATTACTTGTGGATGGGAGCGTGGCTTTATTAATGAATTTGCTGGTTTTTCAGGAAGAATAATAAAATATAGTGAGTTTAAAAAACTTTTCTATGAAAATGGAAGTAACCCAATGGCACTCAAAAATAATTACTACAATAATCGTTACTACTTTAAGTGCAATGGTTACGAGTGCTATTGTATGTATACTTATAATGAAGATGATAATGAAAGTTATGGATATCATAGAACATTTGATAATTGCAGTTGTCATAATTATTCAAGTGCTGAAAGTTGTCATGATAGTAAATGTCAAAGCAATATGAAAGTGCCAGTATTTGACCCATCTTCCAAAAGCCTACTTGACAACCTAGTAAAGTACGACCTAGTGCCTAAAAAGCTAAGCAAAGAGGGAAAAGCAACACTACAAATTTTAAAAACTCTCGCATCAGCTAATTATATTAGTGTTAGCGACAATAAGATAAAAGCTTTAAAGTTACTAAAGAACGCTATTATAAACAATAATAACATTCCCGAATCAATAAAAGATGTCCTTAAAGAACCCTTTAGCGACGACAACATGGCACAGTACATGAAAGAGTATGTATACGACAACATCATCGAACTAACCGACGAAAGGTTGAAGTTTATCGGTAAACCACTCCTAGAATGCGACCAATACCGTGCAAAAATAGAACCCTACGACCTAAAGTGCCTAACCGACCCCAACGGCGGACACTGGGAACTTTGGAGCGACAACGAACCCGAAAACAAGACTAGAATAGAGTTCGACAAGCCACTAGTCGGCAGAAACCCAAAAATAGACATCCACTGGGACGGCCTAGTCGGTATCGACTTTGGAACGAAATCTACTATAGTAGCCTACCAAAACGGCACAGATAAGACATATCTACACCGTGTGGGCATAGGTGAACTAAGCAAAAAGGCTACCGCAGAACAGTACGAAAACCCAACCATAATGGAGTTTATCGACTTTGAAAACTTCATGGACTGCTATGAATCCTCCCTCGGCAGACCCGAAACCAAATGGAACGACATAGTAGTTTCACACGAGGCTCAAGGAGATTTAAATTCCAGTGGCAGAAGTGAAAACTTTTACTCATACTTTTACAACCTAAAGCAGTGGTGTGCAGATACAACTTCTGGCAACCAAATCAGGGTAAAAGACCAAAAGGGTCACGAGAAAATTTTACCATCCTTTATTTCCCTTGCCGACGAGGACTTTAACCCCATCGAGATATATGCGTACTATCTAGGTTTGTACATCAACAACATGAGAAACGGTATCTACCTAGACTATCTCATGTCATTCCCAGTAACCTACGAAAAAGGCGTTAGAGATAAGATTCTATCCAGTTTTGAAAAGGGCTTAAAGAAGTCTTTACCAACAGAAATCCTAGAGGACGAAGAAGTCATGAAAAGTTTTAGGGTGCAGTCTGGTGCGTATGAACCTGCGTGTTACGCTATATGTGCTTTACAGCAGTTCAACATCGAGCCTACCGACGACGAACAGGTATTCTATGGCATTTTCGACTTTGGCGGTGGCACAACCGATTTCGACTTTGGCATATGGCGTCTTGCCGACGAAGACAACGTTCACGAGGAAGATTACGACTATGTTATCGAGCATTTTGGTGCAGGTGGCGACCAATATCTAGGTGGCGAAAACCTACTAGAATTGCTCTCCTATGAGGTTTTCAAAGCCAACGCTGACGTTCTACTAACTGGCAACCCCGACGGAAAAGATAAAAAATCTGTGGGATACTCTTTTTACAAGCCCCTAGAATGTGACATCTTTACAGGTTCGGAAGTGCTAATAAGCAACTCTCAAGAGGCTAAAAGAAATACCAAATCCCTAATGGAAGAACTAAGAAAAGTCACAGAACACTTATACCTCGGTGAAGATGGCGAAATAAAGTGTGATGCAGAATTTTTAAGTGAAGGTCATATCGATGTTACGCTCTTTGACAAAGAGGGTCGTATGAAAACAGCCGTCAGCTTAAAGTTAACTTTTGGTGATAACAAAAAACTAGACTTAATACAAATTTTAGAAGATAGAATAGAACTGGGTGTAAACAACTTTTTCCAAGCACTAACTAACAATTTCAATAAAGTTAAAGATTTAAATGTGAAAAATATATACATATTCTTAGCTGGTAACGCTAGTCAATCGCCTATAGTAACTAAGCTATTTGAGAAGTACATCAACGAATATTCAGAAACGGTTTTCAGAGATTTTGCTAGAAATAATGATAATTTCTTTAAGATATTTGCACCTTTAGGCACTGCCGAAGCCAAAGAGATTCAAGAGCAGAATGGTGTTATTTTAGATAGCAATGAGATTAATCACGCTACAGGAAAAACAGGTGTTGCATATGGTTTATTAGATGGTAGAAAAGGCTCAAATATTCTAGTTAAATCCGAAGTTACTGCTACACAAGAGATTCCATTTAAGTACTACATAGGTTTAAATAGGAAGAAAAAGTTTAAACCAGTAATGTTAAAAGGTGCAAAGTACAACGAATGGGTTAGACTAAAGAATGCCCTAACATCGGACTTTTACATATACTATTCCAACTTGCCAATGGTTGAAAATGCGGAAACTTCCATAGATGATATAAAGAAGAAAAAATGTATCCTAACAGAAAATTTTGAAGATGAAAGTTATTCCATATACATTAGACCTATAAAACCTAACGTTATCGAATATGCCGTTGCTACAGAAGAAGGCATTGCAAATAACGATTTTATTTTGCAACCTAAATCCTTAGAGCTAGTAATTTAGTTTGATACAATATAAGATATTTTTGTAGGGAACGTCTGTTAGGCGTTCCGATTTTTAGTGATACTTTTATCTATCAAAATTATCAAAAAAATTTTTTAGATAGACATACATATGTCCACCACTCCGAGTATAATATTATTAAAGCCTTAACAAAGGAAACATTAATCAAATGAAAAGGAGAACCATATGGAACAGAGTAAAAACAATAGAATGCTAGAAATATTTTTTCGTGCATTAAAGGGCGAGGCAATATCTGTAAAGAAACTTGCACTGGAATATGAAGTATCTAAAAAAAGTATCAGTCGTGATATCAACAACATTCAAGACTTCCTATCCGAACACAGAGAACTAATGCAAAATGCTGAACTAATATATTCCAATAGGGAAAAAGCTTACATCCTAAGCAGTGACGAATTTCTTAAAGATAAAGAGTTGTTTGCACTAATTAAAGTTATTTTAGGTAGCCGTTGCTTTTCCAAAGAGGAAATTTTAACGCTTATCTCCAAAATGAAAAAGTTTACCACTATCCACAATAGAGCCATCCTAGACAACATCACCCGTAAAGAAATATACCACTACAACGAGGTGAAATGCGACTGTAAATCCATAATAGACAACCTTTGGAAGATTGTACAGGCGATTGAGGAAAAGCGTGTTATCACGATTACATATTACAAAATGAATCGTGAAGAAGTTAAGCGAAAGATAAAGCCGACATCTGTAATGTTCAGTGAATACTATTTTTATCTCATTGCATACATGGCTGATGATGCAGAGTACAAGCCGAAATATTTTCGCATTGACCGTATTTCTGCCATCACAGAAAATAGGGAAAGTTTTCAGCTGGAACGGCAGTATGATTTTGATGAGGGCGATTTGCGAGAAAAAAATCAATTTATGTTTCCGGGAGAAACCGTTAAAATCCGCTTTACATTTTCCGGACTATCATTGCAGGCAGTTCTTGACCGTCTGCCTACGGCCAAG
>CAYXNU010000024.1:2464-12529 GCA_964466485.1 uncultured Ruminococcus sp. | reverse complement strand
TTTTGTAGGAAATTAATGTAATTTATGTAGAAATAGCACCCCTACAAATTCTCCTAAAATATTACAAATTATTATACTTATTTTTGCTATTGATTAACCTAAGGTAAAAATTATTACAAAAAAGATACAAAATTAGATTTAGTGAAACTTTAAAGCAAAAAAAAGTTGACAATTACTAAAATTATTGCTATTATATTTTAAGTACAGATTTTTTTTTTGAAGGAAGGAACTCATACATGGAAAAACTTAAACTGTGTTTTGGTTGTATGGAACATCTTAACAATAATGAAAAGGTTTGCCCATATTGTGGATATAAACTTAACTCCGCATATGATAAGTCTTATTTAGCACCAAACACCATACTAAACAACGAAAGATATACCGTTGGTAAGCTTCTAAGTTGCAATGGCGAAAGTGCTTTATATATAGCCTATGACAACATCATGGGGTGCAAGGTTCAAGTTAGAGAGTATATGCCTAACACCCTTTGCACTAGAAGTAAAAACTCCCCTGAAATTATAGTTAATGATGGTTGCAAAGTACAATACAAATCCCTAATGGCTGAATTTACAGAACTAAATAGGTCATTAGTAAAACTTAGAAACGTTGGAAATATCACCCCTGTTTTAGACCTATTTAACGATAACAACACTAGCTATGCCGTCTATGAATACACCGATGGCGTAAAACTTATAGACTACCTAAAAGACAATATGGGTGAACTATCGTGGGAGGAAACCGCAAAACTCTTTCCACCGTTGATAACTACTATAGGTTTGTTACATCAAGCGGGTATAGTCCACAGAGCCATTAGCCCCGATACTATATACTACACTTCCCGTAATGAACTACGCCTAACTGACTTCTGCATATCCGCCGTTAGAACTAAAGGCACTGAACTAAACGACGAACTCTACAAAGGATACTCCGCCCCTGAACAGTACACCATTAACGGCAAACAAGGCACATGGACGGACGTTTACGGCATTAGTGCGGTACTATACAAAGTCTTAACTGGTTGTATGCCTACAGAGGCTACTACCCGTCTAGACCACGACAACCTATGCCCCCTAACTGACATAAACATGGAGATTTCTGAGAACATATCTAAAGCTATTATGCAAGGTATGAACGTAAGCATAGACTCTCGTATTAGTACCGTGAATGACTTAGTTACTGCCCTCTTTGCAAAGTCCGAAAAGAAAGAACACTTCTCATCTACTATTAGAATTCCTAGAACTTTAGTAACCAACGGTAGCACCTCTAGTGGGGATACTTCTCTACCTACACCTAGCACCGAAACTAGTTACGAAGTAGCCGAAGAACCACAAGCTACCCTCTTTGACAAGATTAAGTTCCCTCTAATGATAGGTGTATTGCTATTAGCTATAATGTTAGTACTAGGTATAGTACTAGTAAATATGTTCTCTAGTTCCGATAACGACTCGGACTCTTTGTTACAACATACCAACAGTTACAACTCCACGGATACTAGCGACAATGTAGTGGAAGTTACTACTACTCAACCTACTATAACTTACATGATGCAAAACTTCGTTGGCAAGGACGTAAACGACGTTACCAAAGACGAAGACCTTAAGGATAAGCTTAACTTTGAAATAGAGTACGTCTACAGCAACGACTACGAAATAGACAGAATAGTAGAACAGAGTATCCCTATGGGTGACAAGTACACCGAGGGCGACACTGTAACTCTAAAGGTTAGTCAAGGCCCTAAGACTGTAGAAATCCCAGACTACAAAACTGGCTCTATGAGTTGCTACTCTAAGGACGACTACATAAAGATTCTTGAGAGCAAGGGCATACCTTACGAACTTGTAGCAGTAGTAAACTGGGGTTACTATAGCGGTTACGTTATAGGTACAGAACCCTCTGCCGGTGAAATTCTAGACGTTGAAGCTGGTGAAGTCCTAACGGTAACCTATACCGACAACCCATCTACTAACGCAGAAACTACTAGATATGTAGTATCTACTACCACTGCTACTCAAGCCGTTGCCAACGATGTTGACGACGATTCCGATACTTCTCAAACCTCTTATATAGAACAATCCTCTTACTCCGCTAAGACTACTACCGCTACTGAAAGCAAGTCCTATAACAATTCTAACTACTCTATAAACAATAGCCAGTACCAAACTCAAGCTACAGTCCAACAGACTCAAGCTCCTACATACACAGAGGCTCAAAAGGTAGAACAGACTCAAGCACCTGTAGTGCAACAGACTGAGGCTCAAGTTGACTATAACAACAACAGCAATGACGGAAACTCTGGCTATCAACAACAAGAGTCGCCATCCAATGACGGTGCAGAAAACAACGCCGATAATCCTGTAGGTTAGTACACGTTGTAGTATAAATATCGTAAAGCATTCCCCAACTAGCCAGTTGGGGAAACTTTGTAAAGGAGATTTAATTATGATTAATGAAATTAATGGAAATATCAAAAAGCCTACCATAGTCAAGAAGACTCTTTTGGGGTGGGCAAACCTAGTCTTTGCAGAGGTGCTATCACTGTTGGTGTGCCTGTTTACAGCTATGTTCATGACTAGCAACATAGTAAAGGGTATAGTTGGACTTTGCACTATGGGTATACTAGTTTGCATAGTGGGAAACTATGCTTACAACTGTGCTAAAAATTCCAAAGCGTATGAGAGAATTAGCAGTACACCACATAGCAACGTTTTTAGCAACGCTGTCAGTATAGGGATATCTGTGCCTTTGGTGTTGCAGTGGCTACTACTAGTGATATTTAAAGTTTCACAGAATGCCCTAGGGGATAAAATCTTTGTGGGGTATAGGTTCTTAAATGCCTACTATTTGCCATGGCTAAACGTGTTCTGTCCTACCCCCGAACTCAATGCCCTACCTACCATGGGCTTGATAACTCTCCTAGCCTTGACGATAATCCCAGCAATAACCTTTAATGTAGCCTATAACATAACCTACCACAACATCGATGTTGAAAAGATTTTGCTATACAACAAAGAGTAGCATTAAGATAAATTTTAGAAAATGTAAAAAAAGTAAATACGTCACTATTGACAAACATAAAATAATATGTTAGTATTAAAAGTGTAATTATGCACAATTTATAATTGTAAAATCAAAATACTTAAAGCAAAAATTATAATATATATATAAAGGAGTTTTCTTATGCCTAACGATTTGTCAAATGTGTTTAGTGAAACTAAACTAGGTCAAAAAGGATTCGTTAAAGAAGAAGTTCGTAACTTTGTAGATGAACTTCAAAGCGAAAATGAACAACTAAAAAAAGAGTTAGAGGATTACAAGGGAGTTAAAAACTCCGTGGAAACTGTTAATAACTTAGAAGATGTTGTTAGAAAGTTGGAGGATAAACTTAAAGCTAGTGACTTAACACTATCTAAAGAGCGTCAAAACCACGATATCGAACGCAGAAAGCTTGAGGATGAGTTAAGAAAAGTTCGTTCTAGTGGCGGTTACAACCCTCAAAATGAACAGATGCTACAGGAAAAAGATGACCTTATCCAAAAGAAAGAAGAAGAAATTCAACTAATGCAGGAAAAGGTTCAACAGGTTAAAGAGTTCCTCGTAGAAAAAGAAGAAACTATGAACAAGCTTAATGACATTATAAGCCAACTAACTAAGGATAAAGAGGAGCTTGAAACTCAACTAGAAAACAGCAGTTCTAACTCTGCTGTGGATGAACTTAACAAAAACATAGACTCCCTTAACGATACTATCTCCGAACGTGACAAGACTATCGAAAACCTTAACAACGAAGTGGAACGCCTAAAGGCTCAAAATGAGGAATTGGCTAACATCGACGAAACTAAACTAGGTATGACTTACATGGCTAACCTTATCGAAAACGCTAAGATTACCGCTGATACCTTAGTTAAAGATGCCCAAACTAAAGCCGACAAAATCGTGGAAGATGCTGAAACTTCTAAGGCTAAGGCTGACGAGGAAGTTAAAACTATCATAGACGAGGCTAACCAAAAGGCTGAAACTACTATCAACGATGCCAACGCTCAAGCTGAAAATATCGTTGCTGAGGCTGAAAAGTCTATGCAAGAAAAGGCTGTCGCTCTAAATGAAAAGTCCGACAGAATAGAAAAGGATTCCGAAAGTTTCAAGGCTCTAATTACTGAACGTATGAACGAACTAAACGAGCAGTTAGCAACTGTTATGGAACTTATTAACACTTCTAAGGATACTGTATCCGCAGTTACTGAAAAGGTTTCAAACGACGAACCTTTAGAGGATTTAGTCGCTAACCTACCTAGAGAAGAAGTTGTACCTACTCTAGAAAAAGAAGAAGAAGGCGACGAAAACTATAGTTTCCAAATAAACAACATCGGGGACTTAGTAAGGGCTGTGGAATACCCTATAGACGAAAGCCGTGTAACTATCGACGATGACGGCACTATTACTACTAAACTCTATGATAGCGAACAAGATAAGGGTTTCAAGGAAAAAGTGGACGAACTTCTCAAGGCTGTGGAAGATTCTACCCCTGACGAACCCGAAGAAGTTGAAGAACCTGAAGAACAACCTAAAACTTTCAACAGTAGTGCTAACTTCTCTATGGACGGTATGGAAGACCTACTAAAGGCTGTAGAAGACTCCACCCCTGACGAAGTAGAAGAACCCGAAGAACAACCTCAAACTTTCACTAGTAGTGGTAGTTTCCCTATGGAGGGCATGGAAGACTTACTAAAGGCTGTGGAAGAATCTACACCTGACGAAGTGGAAGAAGATACTGAAACTATAGAACCCCCTACCCTAGACGATATGGGCGGTACTGGAAACATCGAGGAACTAGTTAAAGAGGTTGAAAGCTCTATGCCTAGTAATATGTTGGAGGAGTTATAATATACTATGTCTAATGTTTTAAAAGTGGATACTTCTAACCTTAGAGAAACTATACCATCCCTAAAGGTTGGTGACAAGGTGTTACTCTCTGGTACGGTGTACACTTCTAGAGATGCCGCCCACAAGAGGATTATCGCCCTTTTGGAAAGCGGTGAGGCTCTACCCTTTGATATCAAGGACGCTGTAATATACTACGCTGGTCCTACTCCTTGCCCCGACGACAAACCTATAGGTTCTTGTGGGCCTACTACCTCTAGCAGAATGGACAAGTTTGCCCCTACCCTACTAGACTTAGGCTTGTGTGCTATGATTGGCAAGGGCGAAAGAAATCAAGCTGTGCGAGAGGCTGTCGTTAGAAATAAAGCTATATATCTATGTGCTATAGGCGGTGCGGGGGCTTTGGCCTCCCACTGCATAGAGTCTTGCGAGGTTATAGCTTTCGAGGACTTAGGCTGTGAATCCGTGAAAAGGTTGCAGTTTAAGGATTTCCCTTTAATAGTTGCCAACGATTGTTTTGGCGGTGACATCTTTTCCATGGGACGTGAACAGTACAGCGTGGATTAAGATTGGTTATTATGCCATAATAATATCACCTTTACTTATTAAGACATTTTTAAAAATTCGCAGTTTTTATCAAAAAACCATTCAAAATTGCTTGACAAAGTATAATTTTTAGTGTATTATTAAACCATTGAGAAGTTACAAAAGAATATCTTTACATTTTTAAAAATGATATTTTTTTGTAACATATAAGGTCCAGTAGCTTAATTAGAGCGTTGTATATCTATTAATATTATTTATGTATAATTTTATTGTATTCAAAGGTGTCGGTGAAAATCCGTTCATGGTCCAACAACTATTATATCAAAGTGAGGTAAATTAAAATGTACGAGGATAAGATTTTAGTTTGTAAGGATTGTGGAAGTGAATTCACTTTTACTGCTGGTGAACAAAAGTTCTTTGAGGAGAAGGGTTTTACTAATGAGCCACAAAGATGTAAGGCTTGTCGTATAGCTAAGAAGAATGGCAACTCTAAGCCATCTACAGAACTATTCGAGGCTACTTGCTCTAAGTGTGGCGGTATTGCTAAGGTTCGCTTCCAACCTAGAGAGGGCAGACCTGTTTACTGCAACAAGTGTTTCGCAGAAATGAAAGGCAATTATTAATAATTAATAAGAGTTTACTCTTAAGATTATTTTATCGTTTGTAGGGAACGGTGATTCGCCGTTCCGTATGAATTTTAGTTATCAAAATTTTGGAGGTTTTAAATATGGCTTTTACTGTTACTAAAGATACTATCATTGGAGATATCCTAGACAACGACTTCGGCGTTGCTCCATTCTTCCTAGAAATAGGTATGCACTGTTTAGGTTGCCCATCTTCTAGGGGTGAAAGTATCGAGGAGGCTTGTGCTGTACACGGCACTAACGCTGACGAACTAGTAGAGAAGTTAAACAATTACTTCGCTACAAAGTAGTTTGAAATTTATAGCATATGATTAAGATTGATGATAGATTAAAAGCTTGTGCAGACTTGGTAGACGCTACTGGCATCGTTTGTGATGTAGGAACAGACCACGCCCACCTATGTGTATATTTAATACAATCGGGGAAGTGCAAAAAGGTTATCGCCTCGGATATCGTGGACGGCCCTTTGAACTCCGCTGAACAGACTGTTAAACGCTATCAGTTGGAAGATAGTATCTCAATAGTAAAGTCGGACGGTTTGAAAAGTATAGACCTTAAAGACGTTAGTGACATAATCATTGCTGGTATGGGTGGCGAGTCTATTCTTAGTATCATTAAGGATTGCCCTACACTTCAACAGGAGGGTATATCTTTGGTTCTACAGCCTATGACTAAAGCCCCACTCCTACGAAAAGAATTGTACGCTATGGGCTACGAAATAGCTAAAGAAGTTGCGGTACAAGTTGGAAATATGTTTTACACCGTTATGAAAGTAGAGTATACTGGATTTTCTATGCAACTATCCGAGTTCTCAGCAAAGATTGGTAAAGTAAACTTTTTCGACGAAACTTCTAAGGCTTACGGTTTGCACAAGGTGCAGTCTTTACGAAAGTTGGTGGATAGTCTAGCTTTGGCGGGTTCGGAAAATACTACCTTAATAGACATTGCTAACCTTACTGAACTATACGCTACAGACAGGATTACTACGACTGTTCAAGACGTTTACACCGCAATAGACAGCCTTGCTAAGTTTTCCACACAAGAAAAATGGGACAACTCTGGGCTACTAGTTGGCGACTTTAACGCTAAGGTTTCTAAAGTTTTAGTAGCTTTAGATATCACAAATGCGGTAGTAGATGAGGCAGTTAGACTACAATGCGACCTAATAGTATCACATCACCCTGTGATATTCGACCCCCTAAAACGCATAGATTCCAACGGCTCGGTGTATAAACTTATACAGAATGGCATTTCTGCTATATGTTGCCACACACCTTTGGATATATGCTTAAACGGTATAAATGATATTCTATACCAACTATTCAAGAACCCTCTAAGCCTTTGCGATGACGTATCCCCTATTGAGGATGTAAACCGCACAGGTCTAGGCGATGGCTTTGGTAGAGTGTGTTCCTCGAACACTACGCTATCCCACAAGGATGTAGCTTTGGCTCTAAAGAAAGTTTTAAACTGTTCTGTGGTTAAGTACGTCCCCAACGATAGACCTATCAAGAGAGTGGCTTTTTGTAGTGGTTCTGGGGGTTCTATGCTAGAAGATGCTATTGCATTAGGTGCGGATGTTTTCATCACTGGTGACGTTAAACACGACCGCTGGATATACGCTAAAGACCATGGTTTGGCTCTATACGATTGTGGACACTTCCACACGGAAAATATAGTTACGCCGTTCTTGAGGCAGTATATATTTGCATCTGTGCCAAACATAGAAGTGTTCGTTGCACAGTCGTCCCGTGATGTGGTTAAGTATGTTTAGTTAAATATATTAATGTGTAATAAATTCCGCCCACGCTAACGTTGGGCGGATAATTCTATTTTGAAAGGATTTGATTTTTATATGGCTTTAGATGGTGCTTTTTTGTATACTGTCAAGCAAGAGTTGTCATTTTTGATAGGTGGTAAGGTTGACAAGATTCACCAACCCTCTAGGGAAGAACTGCTGATATCCATTCGAGCTAATGGCGGTATCCATAAGCTGTTAATATGTGTTTCGGCTTCCAGTAGCAGAGTGCATATTACCAACGTAAACATCGACAACCCCAAAAGCCCTACCATGTTCTGTATGTTCATGAGGAAACATTTGGGCGGTGGAAAGCTTATCGATATACGTCAGGATGGACTGGAAAGAATACTCTTTTTCGACTTTGAATGCATGAACGAACTGGGCGACATGGTAACATTAACCCTAGCTTGTGAGATTATGGGAAGATACTCCAACATGATTTTGATAAACCAAAACGGAAAAGTCATGGACAGCCTAAAGCGTGTAGATGCTGAGATGAGCCGTGAAAGGTTAGTACTTCCAAACGTTACCTACGAACTCCCTCCCCGTGACAACAGACTTAACTTTTTAACCGCTACCCCACAAGAGATAGCTACCGCAATTTTGGAACTTCCGAGCAACGACTTAGCTAAATCTTTAATTAAAGTCTTCGAGGGAGTGTCGCCTATACTATGCCGAGAATGGGCTTACTATGTGGGACAGGGTTCGGACTTGAAAACTTCCGACTTGAACGGCGAAACTCTAGACCGCCTAATATCCATCATAAACCAAACTAAAGAGGATATCCTTAACAAGAATACCCACTTTACAGCAGTGAAAACTAAAGACGGTCAACTAAAGGATTTCTCATTCATAGAGATTCACCAGTACGGCGACTTAATGGATACTAAACCCTTTGACAACGCTTTCCAACTACTAGACTACTTCTACTCCGAACGTGACAGCTTTGCAAGACTTAAACAACGTGCCGACGACTTATTTAAACTACTGGTAAACACTAGCGAACGCATTACTAAAAAGATTAACATTCAACAGGAAGAACTCACCAACTGCGACAACAAGGATACTTCTAAACTCTATGGCGACTTGATATCCGCTAACATATACAGGCTATCTAAGGGCGACAATGTAGCCATATTAGAGAACTTCTATGACGAGCAATGCCCTACCATTGAAATACCCCTAGACGTTAGAAAAACGCCCTCACAGAACGCACAACACTACTACAGCGACTACAAAAAGTCCATTACGGCACAGGAAAAGCTTACTGAACAGATAGCTTTGGCTCAAAAAGAACTCCTCTACATTGACAGCGTATTCGACTCCCTAACTAGAGCCGAAACCGAAAACGACGTTATACAACTACGTTTGGAACTCGCACAACAAGGATACATAAAGGCTAGTAAACTCAAAGGCAAACCCCCTAAAGAGTTACCCCCTTTGGAGTTTAAATCCTCTGACGGGTACACCATACTAGTAGGTAGAAACAACTGCCAAAACGACAGGCTCACTACCAAAGTTGCCAACAAGTCCGATATTTGGCTACACGTTCACAATATTACAGGCTCTCATGTGATAATATTAACCAACGGCGAAACCCCTCCCGACAGCACCATAGAGGATGCTTGTGTCCTAGCTGTGTACCACAGCAGAGCTAAAAACTCCGCACAAGTACCCGTGGACTACTGCCTCGCTAAGTTCGTCAAAAAGCCTAACGGCTCTAAACCTGGTATGGTTATATTTACTCACAATCAAACCGCCTACATAAACCCCGATAACGAAAGAGTTGAAAGGTTGAAAGGATATGCTAAAAATTAAGAAAATTATTAAACCACTATTGACAACACTACTTTGTATCATAATGACTATAAGTCTTACATCTTGTGATATGTACACAAGCACCGACTCCAACGAACCCGACACCGAAAGTTTGGAAATATCTAATACTAAGGGTATTAACAATCAGGGGGTGCTTACCGTCACGGGAGATGTTACCAACGTTAGCGACCAAAACATAAAAAGAATGGTTATCACTGTAACGTTTTACGACAGTTCAAGCAACGAAATATCTAAACAAAAAGACACCTATGAGAACATCCTCCTCCCAGACGAAACCTACCACTTTAAAGTAAACTGCATAAAGAAAGACGCTCAAAGCTATGACGTGTACGTTAATGCGTACTCTTAAAGCAATAT
>CAYXNU010000024.1:0-2364 GCA_964466485.1 uncultured Ruminococcus sp. | reverse complement strand
AAAAAAACGGAACACCACCCACGGTGTTCCGTAAATAATTATCTAAACTATCTCTATAGTGTCGGAAGTAGCCTTGCTAGGCACTTTTGGGAAGTTCTCTATCTGTTGAGAATCCACGCTATAGAAAGCATCATATAGTAGCATAAACTTATCGTCTATGCACATATTTTTGTGGAAGTGTCCAAAGAACCACTTTTTAAACTTAACCTTTTGCTGTATTTCCATAAGGTACTCGTTAAGGGGAAGTTCATCGCTGGACACGGGTCTAATCTGTATTACTATATCGGTTGGGGCAGTGTGTGTAATAATATAGTCTACCTCATAGTTATGTAAAGCGAGATTATTCAAGCCCGTCTGCTTTTCGATTTCGCTAGGCATTTCTTGTTTCCACCAACTACGATGTGGCACTCTGTAAGCCTTATCGTTGGAATTACCGCCACCCATAGTGAAAAACTTTAAGCCATCTATTTCAAATACCTGCCCACGCATAAGGTGTATAATGCTATCCCTAATAAAGTGAACCTTGCCACCATGCCATTGAGATACAGGCATCTTTTCGAGAATGTCAAAGTTTTCGTGATTACCATCTATAAATAGTGTAGTAAAGTTTCTATTTGCGAGGGTGTTTAAGAACTCCTCTTTTTCCTTACTTCTATCCCAAACACCGCCAAAGTCCCCACAAATAATGAGATAGTCATTTTTTGTCATGGTATGCTGTGCAGGAAAGTAACTCTCCTCCAACTTATTTATATCGATAGGTATATGCGTATCACCAGTAAGATATATCATAGAATTAATTAGCACCTCATTTCTACAAGCATGTTATATAATTATACCACAAAAAATAATATTTGTAAACACAAATATTTGTAAAAGTCGAAAGAAAGTGTGAATAACGTCAATTCGATATAGTTCCGTACATAGCATATTCAAATTATACTATTTAGCGGTAGTGCTACCTAAACCGCCATTTCTAACGGTTTCCACATCGTCATCGAAAGTTATGCCATATTCTACAAATATTCCTTGCATAAAGCCGTCATGGGACTTTATTTCAGCAACCTTGCTTTCGTTGGAAGCGTTAGTCATCTTTACAAATATATGTCCCTCATTATCCGAATAGAAGTAATCGCTATCGATAATGCCAACGGTATTGTTCAACTGCAACCTAAACTTGAAACCTAAACTACTTCTAGGGTAGCACTTTAAAACCCAACCCTCTTGTATTTCTACCCTAACACCAGTAGGGAACTTTATAGTTTCGTTGGGGGCAACTGTAAAGTTTATAGGGCTGAAAAAGTCGTACCCCGCAGAGCCTTTAGTTGCACGTTTAGGGAGCTTTATGTTTTCGTATATAGCCCGTATAGTCTGTGCGGAAGTTGTAGGAAAACAATCTAGCCAATCCTTGCTAAACTGTTCATAACTCACTTTATGAAACTTTGCTATCTTTTGCATAAAAATTTTCCTCTCTTTCTATTAAATAAAAATACATTAAATTTGCGTTAATTATCACCAATTCGACAATACAATTTTGCGTTGCAAAATTGCGGAACGCCATGCGATATTATGGAATTACATCAAACTAGTGTAACACTATCTGTCCAATTTCGAGGGACTTTTTAACGTCTATTATACGTTGGTTTGAACTACCACACCAGTGCAACTTGCTATCGAAAAACTTTTTAATAAACTCTCCATCGACAAGTACATCCACTAAGGATATGTACTCTAAATGCTTTACTTCCTCAAATAGAAAACCAGTGTATAGCCAAATAGTCTTGTTAGGGAAATTATCATGTACTTCATGTATTAACTTTCCTATTTCGTCACGGTTTTGGGGGTGCAAAGGGTCGCCACCACTGAAAGTTATCCCAGATATCCAATCCTTAGATAGCTTTTCAAACAGTTCAGCTTTAGCGTTGGAGTCGAATGGAAGTCCTCCGTTTACATCCCACGTTATGGGGTTGTGACACCCCTTGCACTTGTGGTTGCACCCCGCTACCCAAAGGACGGTTCTAAGACCGTCACCGTTGAGCATATCGTCACTAGTAATATTATGATAACGCATGATTACATACTTTTCCTTTCCTTTATTTCAGCCATTTTAGCGTCATTTAGACGGGTATCGCCTTTAACCCTAGAATAAGATAGGTAGCCGTTCATACGTTCTATCTTAGTTAAATTTTTACTGCCACACTTAGGGCAAACGTCCATTTCAAGTTCTTGATGTCCGCAGTCGTCGCAGTACGCCAAAGATAGGTTTACGCCCTCATAAAAGCCCATGTTCATAGCACGACGTACTAGTGTAGTAATAGCCTCTAGGTTGTAATCTATAGGGTACTTAACGTACTGTATCTTACCGCC
>CAYXNU010000023.1:0-12757 GCA_964466485.1 uncultured Ruminococcus sp. | reverse complement strand
ACGGCTCTGTAAACCACCCTGTAGACCGTGACCCTGTATGCGGTTACACTGGTATAATAGGAGAAACTTGCCCTTACTGTGGACGTTCCGAAAAAGAAGACGGTGTACCTTTTGAACGTATTAGACGTATTACTGGCTATCTAGTAGGCACTTTGGATAGGTTTAACGATGCTAAACGTGCCGAAGTACACGACAGAGTTAAACACGGCTTAGGTAACGCAAATTTGATGGATTAACGTATGGAACGGCAATTCGCCGTTCCGTTGATAGAATAATCTTGACTTGAAAGGATGTAGACTATATGAATATTAGATTAGCTGGTGTTAATGATGACAGCATAGTTGACGGTCACGGAATTAGATATACTATATTTGTGCAAGGTTGTCCACACCACTGTGATGGTTGCCATAACCCTCAAACCCACAGCTTTGATGGGGGCTTTATTACCTCCACTGACAGACTTTTGAAAAGCATAGAGGAAAACCCTCTTTTGGATGGTGTAACTTTTAGTGGCGGTGAACCATTCTGTCAAGCTAAGACTTTAGCTTATTTAGGTAAGGAAATAAAAAGTTTAAGTGCGAATTTAGATATAATAACCTATACAGGTTTTACTTTTGAATATCTGCTAAGCCATGCAGACCAGTCCAACGGCTATCTAGAATTGCTAAAAGTTTCGGATATGCTAGTAGATGGCAAGTTTGAAAAGGATAAACAGTCATATGATTTGGTGTTTAAAGGCAGTTCTAACCAACGCTTTATAGATTGTAAAAAAAGCTTACAATATCGCAAGGCTATAGAGTTTAAATCAGTATATGCTTAAATATAAAATATTAAAGAGGTGAAAGAAATATGCGTATGCCAAATGGATTTGGTACAGTATATAAACTAGCTGGTAAACGTAGAAAGCCTTACGTCGCTAGAAAAACTATCGGTTTTAATGAAAAAAAACAACCTATATACAAGGTTATAGGATATTTCAAAACTAAAAAAGAGGCTCTAAACACTCTAAATGAATACAACAGAATATACGGCAATGACCCTACCAGACCCCCTATATTCAATGAGGTTTTTGAAGAATGGTACAAGGTTAAACTAAGTGAAAAGCTATCTACCAGTAGATACAAAAACATTAGAAGTCTATACAATGTACATCTAAAGACCCTCTATCTAAAAACTTTTAAAGATATAACTTTAGAAGATTTGCAACTATGCATAGATAACGCTAGTAAGACTTGTAAACGGGCTACACTACGTCAAATTAGGTTGCTGTTCGGGGAATTGTATAAATATGCACTCTATAAGGAGATTACTCAAAAAGATGTATCTACTATGGTTAAAGTTCCTAAACTTGACGACCAAAAAGAAAAAGTTCCATTCTCTAGGTATGAAATTACAGCTCTACAGTATAGCGATGATGAGTTTTCACAACTAGTATACATAATGATTTACACTGGCTTTAGGGCATCGGAATTTATATCCATTACACGCAACGATATCTCAGATGACTATATCATAACTGGCGGTATGAAATCTAAAGCGGGTAAAAATAGAAAAGTCCCTTGCAATGAAAAAATCATTCCTATAATAGATAACCTATTCTTAGATGGCAGAGAGTACTTAGTGGGTACGCATATGACTTACAACCAGTTTATATATCAGTTCAAAAAGACTATGAAATCCCACAACATGAACCACACCCCCCACGATACTAGACACACTTTCGTTACGCTTTTAAGCAACGCTGAAGCTAATAAAGTATCTATAGAACGCTTGACGGGTCACGCATCTAGAGGGGTTACGGATTCCATATACACCCACAAGGATATTGAACAGCTAAGAAAAGCTATCGAACTAATTTAGAAAATATTGTTTATTATTTAAAAAAATGGAATGCCTAATGACATTCCATTTTAAATATTTTAAGATGTTCTTTTAACCATTCGGCGATAGCAACTAGACTTTATATAGTCGTCAGTAGTTCCGAAAAACTCCATCTTGTTGCCCATATGGATAATCTTGTTGCCATATACTATAGCACTGTCTATATCGTGAGAAATCATAACTATAGTAATGTTCTTCTCTCTGTTTAAGGACTGTATTACATTATACATATCAGCGGTAGCTATGGGGTCTAAAGCGGTAACTGGTTCGTCTAAGATTAGCAATTCACCAGTAGCACACAAGGCACGAGCCAACAAGACTCTTTGCTGTTGTCCACCAGATAAATCCCTGTAGGACTTTCTAGCTAGGTTTGATATCCCTAAAAGTTCCATATTGTTTTTAGCTATGGATTTTTGTTTGCTAGTAAAGAACGGATTAAACTTCGATTGGTTCAAGCACCCCGATAGTACTACCTCATAGACGTTCGCAGGAAAATCTTTTTGGATAACGGTCTGTTGTGGCAGATAGCCTATTTCATTCTTTTTGATGTTATAAGTTATGCTACCGCCATTGTACTTTTTAAGTCCTAATATACCTTTCATTAGAGTAGTTTTACCCGAACCGTTTTCGCCTACTATGCACAAATAGTCCCCTTTGTTGATGGAAAAAGTAACATCATCCACGGCAACTTTGTTTTCGTAATTCATTACTAAATTGTTACATTCTATTAAACTCATACTGCACACCTCTAATTTGAAATTGATTTTCAGTTTCACTTTTATAATATTATAAACCATAAAAGCAATAATGTCAAGTAGCAAATTATTATTAGGCGTTTCGTATACTTTTAATCTTTAGGAAACTCTTTTTTGGTACACAAAGGAATGTTTGCATACTCTCTCATGCCAGTAACCTCTTTAATTAGGCTAATGCCACTAGGTATGCTATACTCTTGAGATTCGCTTTCAAGTTCAACTTCCATAATAGCATACTGCTTAGAGAATGGATATACATCTATTTCAAAGGTTAGGTCTTGATTTGGTACTGTGTACCTAGTCTTTTCAATGGTAACTATTGAGTTATCTATAGATAGAGCGAGGGTGTCGTATTCGCTTTTAGAGATTTCTTTTTCCACTTCTTGACGTGTAAAACCAGTCAAGAATTTTTTTTCGGTGTAGTAGTATTTGCTAGTATTATTTTCATTCCATAGACGTATACGTCTTTCTATTTCGGGGGACTTTCTAACTAAGTACGCTTGAAATATCTCAACTTTGGATTGATACTCTAAATTCTCAAAGTTTGGATATTCTATCAAAAACTTTCTTTCTATTTCGAGGTTGTTATTATTAGCCATGTTATTTGCCTTTCTTTCAGCGGAACGACGAACCGTCGTTCCCTACAAAAAATATTTTATGCTCTAGTCACTTTTTTTAAGTATAGCGAAAGCCTGTTTTAAGTTAGAAACTTCCACTATGTTCATTGAGTAGTCCTTAGCGTTGATACCGTTCATGGACTGTCGTGGAACTATACAAGTTTCAAAGCCCATACGCTGAGCCTCTTTCAAACGCTGAACCATATGCGATACTCCCCTAACTTCACCACCTAGACCAACTTCACCAAAAGCCATGAGTTTCTCATCTATTGGGACGCCTACCACACTGGAATACAATGACAACGCTACAGGCAAATCTCCAGCGGGTTCGTCAAGGCGAAAACCACCTACTATGTTTAGATATACATCCAGTGTAGAAAAGAACAATCCTGCACGTTTTTCTAGTACTGCTATTAGTATAGTCATTCGTGAGAAATCAAAACCAGTAGCCATACGTCTAGGGGCGGTAAAACTGCTCTTAGTGGATAGTGCTTGAACCTCTGCTAGTATAGGTCTAGAACCCTCCATTATACAGGCTACACACGTTCCTGATACCCCAGTAGGTCTGCCATCTAGGAGCATTTGCGAGGGGTTAGGGACTTCTTTTAAGCCACTGTCTACCATTTCAAATACACCTATTTCATTAGTAGAACCGTACCTATTTTTGACGGCTCTTAATATTCTGTAGCTTAAGTTGCGTTCACCCTCAAAGTATAACACAGCATCCACTATATGCTCCATGACTTTTGGTCCAGCGATAGCACCATCCTTGTTTACATGACCCACTATAAATATAGGAATTTCCTCATTTTTAGCGGTGTGCATAAATAGGTTAGTACACTCTCTAACTTGAGTAATACTGCCATGGCTAGAGTTTATCTGTGCTAAGCCCATAGTTTGGATACTATCTATTATTACCACGTCGGGTTTGGTGGATACTATAGTATCGCATACAGCTTGAGCATCTGTAGTGGATAGCAAGTATAAGTTTGGACTATCTACACCCATACGAACCGCCCTAATCTTAATCTGTCTAACGCTTTCCTCACCAGATACATATAGTATAGAATGGCTCTCCCCTAGGTGCTGACATATCTGCAATAGTAGTGTACTTTTGCCTATACCTGGTTCACCGCCTAGTAACACTATAGAACCCTTAACTAGTCCGCCACCTAGCACACGGTTTAATTCTGCTGTGCCAGTGTCGTAACGTACGTCGTCTTCTGTGGATATGTTAGCAATCTCTTGAATCTTGCTAGATAGGTCTACACTTGCCAAACTTACAGACTTTCCACTGCTATATGCTTTGTACTCTGTTGGAACATCTTCCTCAAATGAGTTCCATGCGTTGCAGTTTGGACACTTGCCATTCCACTTAGAACTTTCAAAACCACACTGGTTACATATAAATATACTTTTGGACTTTGCCATACTATATATACCACTTCCTAAAAAATTTTTAAAACAACCGCAAATTCAATATATACGGAACGGCGAATCGCCGTTCCCTACTGTATCAAACCCACTTTAAAATAAAATGTGGAACGCCCAAAGGGGCGTTCTTTACATATATAAACATTACTTAGATACTTTCATGCAACCATAAAAAGCATCTGAACCGATATTCTTTACGGATTTTGGAACTTTGATAACTAGGTTATCACAACAACTAAAAGCACCATCCCCGATAGTTTCTACGCTTTTAGGTATTTCTACACTTTTAAGACAGACACACCAACTAAATGCCATGCCACCTATTGTGGTTGTGCTACTAGATAGCTTTACAGTTTCTAGGTTACTACAGTTAGAGAATGTCATATCTTCAATGACTGTAACAGACTCTGGTAGAGTTACAGTCTTTAGACTACTACAACTTAAAAATGCACTATCACCGATAGTGGTTACACTACTTGCAATACTTACTGTTGCTAAATTTTCACAGTATGCAAAGCAACCTCTATCAATAGTTTTAACATTACTAGGTATAGTAACGGATGTTATGTTGCTGTTTCTGTGGAATGCCATTTCACCAATGGTAGTTACTTCACTAGGTATTGTGATGTTAGAGTCACTACCGCTATAACTTAATAATGTTCCATCTACAATTTCAAAATCTTGCATGATATAAAAACTCCTTTTTTGTAATAATATAGAAATATTATATCATATATTTTAGAAATTGGCAATTAATTTAACATATGTATTTTAGTATGTAATAGGTATATTTATACATATTAGCATTTAGAACACTCTGCTTAACATATATAAAGAACCACATACCACTAACGGAACACCTTTAGCCTTAGCTAAACTCTTAGCAACATCTAGTGCAGAGGATAATTCAGGAGTGCAAACCGTACCACTAAATAGTCGTGAGAGTTCAAGTCTATCTATAGCATTATAGATATAGCCATCCGTACAGACTACACTACTGGATATAGAATCCAAAACTTTACAGCACGAAACGTAATCTTTAGTGGATATCATACCAGTTAATACTACAGGATTATCTATCCCACAAGACTTTAGAGTATCTTTCAAGGCTGTAACACCGCCTATATTGTGTGAACCATCCGCTATGATAGTAACACCATCTTGTACAAAAGTTTGCGTCCTAAAGGTGACTTGTGTACTTCCTAAAGACTCTTTTAGGCACTCCATAGGGATGTCATAGCCCATAGTGTTTAGTAGTCTACAAACTTCTATCACAGTGATAGCATTACTTACTTGATGTTTCCCCAACATCTTTATAGAATACTTCTCCCCTTGATATTTAAAAGTTTCCCCTTGTAAACTTATGCTAACGCTATCGCTATCCACAGCCATGGGGTGTACAAGCTCGGAATGTTTTTCCTTAGCCATGCTAGATATTACTTCTACCACTTCATGGGCAGTATTATCACACGATAGTATAATAGGTCTGTTGGGTTTAATGATACCACCTTTCTGTGTAGCAATCTTTGCTAAGGTGTCGCCTAGTATAGCTGTGTGGTCTAGGGATATGGACGTTATAACGCTCACTAAAGGGTTTTCAATAATGTTAGTGCTGTCCACTGCACCGCCTATGCCAGTTTCTAACACTACAACATCGCACCCTTTGGATTTAAAATATATAAAGGCTATCGCCATAGATATTTCAAACTGGGAATACTCATCGCCATTGACGGAACTCCTAACAGTATCCGCAATGGTACATAGTTCACTCTGTGGAATGTTTTCACCATTGATTCTAATTCTATCCTCATAGCACACCATAAACGGAGAGGTAAAACTTCCCACAGTGTAGCCCGAAAACTTTAGGGCATTAGCTATCATTTCCACAGTAGAGCCTTTGCCGTTAGTCCCCGCAACGTGGATAAACTTTAAATCCTTTTGCGGATTGCCTAACAGATTTAACAGGTTTTCAATTCGGGATAAATCTGTTACAGGCTTTCCCGATTTCGTAAAACTATTGATATACTCCATAGTTTCAATGTAATTCAAAAATAATCACTTCCAGTTCTATTAAAAATAATTCCCTGTAATGCATTTTTTAATATTAACGCAAATTCGATATAATGCCATGCTGTTGCATTACGGAACGCCATGGACGGCGTTCCGATATATAAAAAACGTTTCAGTTTCAATTATATCGAACTTGCATTAATATTAACATATATCACTGAAAAAGTCAAGGAATGTTTGGGGCAAAAAAGGGGCAGACTTAAAAATCTGCCCATAATCTTTTTTTAATTACTTTAAATCCTCAATGGACTTATTAATGCTTTCCATCTTAGCTAGAGCCTTAGCGAGTTTCTGTTTTTCGTTGTCTACTTGCTGTTGTGGAGCTTTAGCTAAAAATCCTTGATTGTTCAACTTGTTATTAGAGAAGTCGATATCCTTTTGGACTTTAGCCTTTTCCTTTTCAAGACGTGCAAGTTCTTTGTCCTTGTCTATTAGTTCGTTCATAGGAATAAAACATCTTGAACCATCAGCAACTATAGTAACAGCACCATCTATGGAAACTTGAGTATCTACATGGACTTCAGAGGCAAAAGCCATCTTTTCAAAGAACATACTACAAGAGTTGAATAGTTCAACATCTTCAGTTTCGATAAACACTTGAGCCTTTTTGCTAGGTGGTATGTTCATTTCTGTACGTTGGTTTCTAATGCCCTTAATAGCAGATATAACCTTTTCAAAAGCCTTTTCATCTTCTGCAAAGTTTAGGGTATCATCGTAGGTTGGGAACTTTTCAAGCATAATAGCAGACTTTTCGTCATTAAGTACTTGCCAAATCTCCTCGGTGATGTATGGCATGAATGGGTGTAGTAACTTTAACATACCGCTCATAGTCCATACTAGAACGTTCTGTGCAGTAGTCTTAGTGTCGCCACCAGCCATAATGCGAGGTTTAGTAAGTTCGATATACCAGTCACAGAAAACATCCCAAATAAAGTCGTAAACCTTGCCTACAGCTATACCTAGTTCAAACTTTTCTAAGTTTTCATTAACCTCTTTTGCAAGGGTGTTAAACTTAGATACTAGCCACTTATCTTCAATAGTTAGGTTGCTAGGTAGTCCAGTATACTCGAAATCGTCAGGTAGGTTCATCATGATGTAACGAGAAGCGTTCCAAAGTTTGTTAGCAAAGTTTCTAGATGCTTCAACCTTTTTAGGAATGTAACGCATATCGTTTCCAGGGGAGTTACCAGTTACCAACATAAGTCTTAAAGCATCTGCACCATATTCAGCGATAACTTCAAGAGGGTCTACACCGTTGCCCAAAGACTTTGACATCTTTCTGCCCTGTTCATCCCTAACTAAACCGTGTATCAATACGGTATCAAAAGGCACTTGACCAGTATGCTCAATACCACTGAACATCATACGCATAACCCAGAATGGAATAATATCGTAACCAGTAACTAGTGTATTAGTAGGATAGAAGTACTCTAAATCCTCGGTCTTGTCTGGCCAACCTAGTGTGGAGAATGGCCACAATGCAGAACTAAACCATGTGTCTAGGGTGTCAGGGTCTTGACGCATATCCTTGCCACACTTTGGACACTTACAAGAAGTATCTTTAGTTACTACCATTTCGCCACAGTCATCACAGTAGAATGCTGGTATTTGGTGTCCCCACCATAGCTGTCTAGATATGCACCAGTCACGAATGTTTTCTAGCCAGTGGAAGTATACCTTGTCGAAACGTTCAGGGATAAACTTAGTTTCGCCATTCTTAACGGCATCTATAGCGGGTTGTGCTAGAGGTTTCATCTTAACGAACCACTGCTTAGATACTCTAGGTTCTACAGTAGAACCGCATCTATAACAAGTGCCTACGTTGTGAGAGTAGTCCTCAATCTTAACTAAAGCACCTTCTTTTTCTAAATCCTCAACGATTTTTTTACGAGCCTCATAGCGGTCTAAACCTGCATATGCTGGGTAGTCGTCTATAATTTTAGCGTCGTCAGTCATAACGTTTATTACTGGTAGATTGTGTCTTAAACCTACTTCAAAATCGTTAGGGTCGTGTGCAGGAGTAATCTTAACTACACCAGTACCGAAGTCCATTTCAACGTAATCATCGGCTACTACTGGAATTTCCCTATGCACTATAGGAAGTATAACCATTTTACCAACGATATCCTTGTAGCGGTCGTCCTTAGGATTTACAGCTATAGCAGTATCACCTAGTAGAGTTTCAGGTCTAGTAGTAGCGAGGTTTACATATTGGTCAGTACCCTTGATTTGATATCTTAAATGCCAAAAGTGTCCTGCTTGTTCCTCGTAAGTAACTTCTGCATCGGAAATAGAAGTTCTACACTTTGGACACCAGTTAATAATTCTCTCACCACGATAGATTAAACCCTTGTTGTATAGGTTTACAAAGACTTCTTTAACTGCTTTGTTGCAACCCTCGTCCATAGTAAAACGTTCTCTAGACCAGTCACAAGAGCAACCCAACTTTTTAAGTTGTTCTACTATACGTCCGCCAAACTTAGCTTTCCACGCCCACGCACGTTCCATAAAGCCATCTCTGCCGATGTCACTCTTAGTGATACCCTCTTTACGCATAGCCTCAACTATTTTAGCTTCTGTAGCTATAGAGGCGTGGTCTGTACCAGGTAGCCAAAGAGTAGAGTATCCGCTCATACGTTTCCAACGGATAAGGATATCTTGTAGAGTTTCGTCTAAAGCGTGACCCATGTGTAGTTGTCCCGTAATGTTTGGTGGTGGGATTACTATAGTATAAGGTTTCTTTTGTTTATCTACAGTAGCCTTGAAACAGTCGTTATCAATCCAATACTTATAGATTCTGTCTTCAGTTTCATTAGGCTGATACTGTTTAGAAAGTTCTCTTTTCATATAAAAAAACGCTCCTATCTAAATGATATATGATACTTTTTAATTATATCACTACCATTTTGGTTTGTCAAACTAATTAACGTGAGTTCAATGTAATTCCATGCTACTGCATGGCGAAACGGCGAATCGCCGTTCCCTACAGAGTTTTCATATTAAATTTACGTTAATTAGTCATCGGTTTGTGTTTGGGATACATCCTCTAAAGATAGCACTTTAGAGATAAAGTCTATGTTGTTTTCTGCTACAGCGGTTACTGTGTCTTGTGAGTCCACATTAACGCATAGCTGAATAGATGTATCATTCTTAGAAGAAGTATCTCTGTAGTAGTACCTAAAGTATAGAGTTTTAGAGCCGTCTTCGGCTATGGTAGATATATAAGGTTGCATACCCATGCTATCTAGTAGGCTACTTTCGGAAATGCCTACAAAATCGGTTGTGTTTATATGGTCTGCAACTTCTACACCTAAAACGTTATCCTCTAGGATTTGGAAGTTATATACGGTAAACTGAGTAATTTCTTCTAACTTGTTTATTTTGGCATATATAACCCATTTTGGAGTTTTTACACCACACACCCTAATATTAGTGGATGATTCTGTTATATAATTGAACTTAGTTAAGTTTGCTAGTAACTCATTAGATGCACTTTGGTAAAATTCAACCTTTGTAGACTTTTCCACATCCGATATGGAATTGCCTATGTTGTCATCTAGTTTAGCATAAACTTTTTCTATGTTATTCTTATTAATAGCAGAAGATATTAATATTATCAATATCATAAACATAAGTAGAATCGTAACAATTATGGTAGTAACACCCCTAACTGAAAGTTGTCTACCTTGTTTTTTATTTTTTTTAGAACTTGTCTTTTTTCTAGTATTGACATTCTTTTTATTTCTGCTTTTATTCTTAGTAGACTTATCTTTCATAGTTTAAAGCCTCACTTACTTATAGTTTTAATAGGTTTCTATTAACCATTTCTTGAACGGCTAACATTACCCCGATTTTACCACTAGTATATGTTATTCCGCCCTGTAGCCATACCGCAAAAGGTTCTCTAAGTGGGGCATCTGCGGAAAGTTCTATAGATGCACCCATGGTAAAAGTACCCGCTGCCATGATTACTTTACTGGAGTACCCCGGCATATCCCAAGGTTCAGGGGATACGAAACTATCTACAGGAGAACCCTTTTGTATTCCTTGACAGAATGCTACTAAGTTTTCTGCATTCTGTAGTTTAATAGCTGTGATAATATCGCCTCTAGGTTCGTTCTTTTTAGGGAAACACTCAAAGCCTAAACGACTTAACAACTCACACGCAAATGTAGAAGTCTTTATAGCGTTAGCTACTACATCTGGGGCTAAGAATAGTCCTAAGAACATCTCTCTATTTTCATTTAGAGAACAACCTACCTCTTTGCCCATGCCTACACAAGTTAGCCTATATGAGCATAGTTCAACAAGGTTTTTCTTACCAGCGATATATCCACCAGTTTTAGCTATACCGCCACCAGCATTCTTAATGAGTGAACCTATTATTAAGTCTGCCCCAACGGATGTAGGCTCGTGCTTTTCTACAAATTCACCATAGCAGTTATCTACCATGATTATAGTTTCGGGACTTACTTCTTTAACCACTTTAACAGCCTGTTCTATATCGGCAATGGTAAAAGCAGGTCTTAAAGAGTAACCCCTAGAACGTTGTATATATGCAACCTTTACACCCTTACACTTTTCTTTAATGGTTTCTAAGTCCATAGAGCCATCTTGTAAGAGGTCTACTTGTTCGTAGTGTACACCGTAATCCATTAGAGAGCCATTGCCCTTTTTACCTGAAATTCCTATGACTTCTTCTAAAGTATCGTAAGGCTTACCTGTAATAGCCAATAGAGTATCACCAGTGCGTAACACCCCAAATAGTGCCACAGATAAAGCATGAGTTCCCGAAACGAAGTTGTGCCTAACTAAAGCGTCTTCTGTTTCAAATACTTCTGCAAATACTCTATCTAGAGTATCTCTGCCCTTGTCGTCATAGCCGTAACCCGTAGTGCCATTTAAACAAGCAGTATCGACATTGTTATTAATAAATGCCGATAGCACCTTAGTGCCGTTATACTCTGCTATGGTTTCCGCAGAGGCTAAAGACAATGAACACTTGTTTTCGCAATCCCTAGCGACTTCAAGCAGTTTCTCATCTATATTAAAGAAGTTACTATTTAACATTTCAAATAATATCCTTTCTATTGTGTTTAATACTTTATAGGAATGGCAAGTTGCCATTTCCTATATATATATTTTTATCTATCGTATTTGCGTTAATCTTCGTCAGTACGTTGCAAAACATCCTCAATGCTTAGTGTAGAAAATCCTATCTCTTGATAGAAACTTTCTCTATAGTCTAGGGCAAATAGAGTAATGGTATCGCCTTGTTGCCTTAGTTGATGTCCTAACCAGTATAGCAACTCTCTAGCGTACTTCTTTCCCCTAGATGATACTTTAGTGGCTACTTGTCCTATAACAACGTTATGGTTAATATCGAATAGCACAGTAGCAGTAGTGCAGTCTTTGTATAGGTAAACCTTACTAATTCCTCTACGCACCCTATGGGATGTATCAGTTAGCCAAAGCCCCTTGTCTTGCATAGTAGGGAAACCCTCGGATAGTATCTCGTAAACCTCGCTCAAGTTAGGGGCTTGATTTACATCTTCCTCGTTAAACTCGCTATCGGGGAGGTGTTCCGAAAATTCAAACTGTGTACGCTTTAATCGTGTATAGTTTTCGGGTACACCTAAAGCATCTATAATGTAGTATGGTGCTTCTACCCTGTATGGTTTGTACAATTCTATATAGCATAGAAGTTCTTGCGGTGGCAATGGCAATGGAGCAGATATTACCAAAGTAGAGTTTATTTGAAACATATAGGCATCTATGCCAATATCTTTAACACTATAGAACCGACAAAAGTCGTAAGTAGTACCATATGCATTTAGATATGATAACAGTTTTCTACCATAGTAGTTTGACTCTAAATACTTTCTGTCAAAGTCATCTAAATTAAAAAGTTGTTTTATCATACTTAACCTACCTTTGATATTAATCTTTTTGCAAGGCTTTCACAAGCGTAAGCGTCTGAGAGTTTCATAACACTAGCAC
>CAYXNU010000022.1:0-13145 GCA_964466485.1 uncultured Ruminococcus sp. | reverse complement strand
GTATGCCTGGTGATAACGTAGCTATGGACGTTGAGCTAATCACTCCAATCGCTATTGAAGAAGGTCTACGTTTCGCTATCCGTGAAGGTGGTAGAACTGTAGGTTCAGGCGTTGTTACTAAGATTAACGAATAATTTTGTGCTGTAGCACTTATATAGAGCCGTCTAGTAAATAGGCGGTTCTTTTTATGTTTGAGGAGGTATTTTATGGTTATAACTTTAGACGTTGGCAACACGAACATAGTGCTTTCTGTGTACAACCACGATTCTATGTTGTTTTCTTCTAGAATTTCTACAGTTTCAAACAAGATGGAAGATGAGTATGCTATCGATTTTTTGAACATTTTAAAGTTAAATCAATGTAGCCGAGAGGGCTTTGAGGGGGCAATAATTTCCACGGTAGTTCCACAGTTGAAGTCCACACTAAAAAAGGCGGTTGAGAGGGTGTTCGATTGCCGAGTTATGGTAGTATCTTGTAACTTGAAAACAGGATTAAATATCCAGTTGGATAACCCCACTACTTTGGGGAGCGACAGAATTTGTGATGCTGTTGCCGTCAAGAACTTGTACTCTCTACCTGCGGTGATATGTGATTTAGGCACTGCCACAACGATATCTGCTATAGATAAGGATTCCAATTTTTTGGGCGGTTCGATATTTCCAGGGGTAAACAGTTCTCTAAAAACATTGTCAAGTGTTACCGCACAACTTCCGCATATAGACTTGAGAGAAAATTGCACGGAAATTATAGGAAAAGATACGGCATCGGCTATGCATTCGGGAGTGATTTTCGGGATGGCTAGTTTTATGGACGGAATGGCTCAGCGATACAAGGAAATTTTGGGAGATGAAACCATATTAGTTGCGACTGGTGGGCTATCCGACTTGATAGTTCCGCACTGCAAAGAGGAATTTATTAGCAATAAAAACCTAGTCAGCGACGGTCTATACATGATTTACAAAATGAATATTTAAACCCTAAAAAGCCCTTTGTGAAATTTCTACAAAGGGTTTTGCATATTTTTGGCGGAAATAAATATCAATTGACAAAATATTGGTATATAGTACCAAAAATATGTAGTATTTGACGAAAAAAATTTTGCTTTTTTGGAAATCAAGAGCCTTATAGCCTTGATTTTTTTATATCAATGTAGTATAATAAAGTATGAACATACAGTCGGAGTGTTGACCGATTTTAGTTGTGTATCGGCATATGATAGTTTTTCTATACCAAAAACTGCCGATTTATATCTTAGTATGAAAGTGTGGTTTTTATGAAATTCAATCATGTGCCAGTACTATTAAATGAAACTTTGGATGGTTTGCAAATCAAGCCTGACGGAATATATGTGGATTGCACTCTTGGCGGGGCGGGACATTCTTCCGAGATTGCCAAAAGATTGTCAACTGGTTTGCTAATCGGTCTTGACAGGGACCCCGATGCTATTGCAGTTGCCACGGAACGCCTAAAGGGGTTCAATGCGACCATAATACAAAAAAACTATTCTCAAATTAAAGACGCTTTATCATCCCAAAATGTTGAACTAGTTGACGGTATTTTAATGGACTTAGGTGTATCATCTCACCAACTAGACACCGTAGAACGTGGCTTTTCGTACCATTATGATGCCCCATTAGATATGCGTATGAGCCAATCGGGAATTAGTGCCTTTGATGTGGTTAATCAATACTCTTATGAGCAGTTGTCGAAGATTTTGTTTGAATTTGGAGAGGAAAAGTTTGCTAACAGGATAGCCCAAAACATCGTTAAAACTAGGGAAAACAGTCCTATTGAAACTACCTTGCAACTCGCTGAAATCGTAAAAGAGAGCATTCCAGCTAAGTTCAAAAGAGATAAAAACCCTTGCAAAAAGACTTTTCAAGCTATTAGAATGGAAGTAAATGGCGAACTCGAACACCTATCCATAGGCTTAGACGATGCTTTCTATTCTTTAAAGTCTGGGGGAAGATTGGCTGTAATTACGTTCCATTCGCTTGAAGATAGGTTAGTTAAACAGCGATTTGCTTCATGGTGTAAGGGTTGTACTTGTCCACCCGACTTTCCACAGTGTGTGTGCGGTAAAAAGCCACAAGGAAAGTTGGTAAATCGCAAACCAATCGTAGCTGATTCAACAGAAATTGAACACAACAACAGAAGTAGAAGTGCAAAACTTCGCATAATTGAAAGGATTTAGGTGATGCTATATTATGAAGTTTAACGATAATACAGCTTTAATAATAGACGAGCATGAATATTCCACTCCTAATGAACGAGGAAGTCGTAATAAGCAAAAACATAGTAAGCCTATGCCTAGCAAGAGCCGTAATTCTGTAAGTATAGCGTTATGTGGCATTGTTATAACCGCTTTGCTATTTATAATGATTTATGGTAAGGTTCAAGTTAGTGCTTTGTATACAGCTATATCTAGCGAGAAAGAAGTTGTAGACATCCTTGAGAGTGAAAACGTTAGAATGCAAAGTGAGATTGAAAGCAATATGTCATTAAAAAACATTGAAACTTATGCCGAAAATGTTTTAGGTTTGAAAAAGTTGGATAAATCCCAGATTGTTTACATACAAATTCAAAATGAGGATGTAGTACAAGTAGTAGAAACCCAAGACAATATATTCGTTAATATTAAGGAAAAGTTTAATGATATAGTAGAATATTTATTTGGTTAAACCATATAGATATTATAAAAGAAACATCGGGCGGATACATATGTATTAGTATTATCCGCCCCTTTTAGCTGTAGAAAGGAGAGATATAGTGCCTACCTTGTTAATGAAAAAGTGTGGCTTAGTAGTTATGGGCTTTATATTTTTATTTGCCCTAGCTCTAATATGCAACCTTTTTAAAATATCTGTAATAGATAACAAGAAGTATCAAGATTTGGCAAATAGTAACCAGTTTAGTTCTGTAACTATTTCTGCTAGTAGAGGTTCTATATATAGTTCGGATGGTAGCATATTAGCACAGAGTGCTACTGCTTATAAAATCTATGTAGACCCAAAAAGTTTTAACGAAAACGATTCTGATAAGAAAGATATCACAGTTAAGTTTTTAGCTGAAACGTTGGGCATTGAAGAAAAAACTATCATAGATAAACTAAACAAAACCGATAGCCAATATCAAGTATTGAAAACTAAGGTTGAAAAACCAGTAGTTGACGAACTTAACGAATTTTTAAGTGAAAACGGTATTACATCTATAAGCACTGAAGAAGATACCAAACGTTACTATCCACAAGGCGATTTAGCAGCCTCTGTTATAGGTTTCACAAACTATGATGGCGAGGGTTGGTACGGAATAGAAGCTTACTACGATGACGAACTTTCGGGAGTAGACGGAAAAGTAATATCCGCTACAGATGCCTCACAACAGGAAATGCCATACCGCTATAGCAAAATGTATGAGCCTCAAGACGGTAACTCTTTGGTACTAACTATAGATACTACTCTACAGTACTACCTAGAAAAAAATCTAGAAAATATGTACAATACCTATGAACTGGATAACCGTGCCTGTGGTATAATTATGAACGCTAACACGGGAGCAATATTAGCTATGGCTACTTGTCCCAGTTTCGACTTAAATAGTCCATCGGAAATTACTGACGAACTAACGCTATCTAAGCTAGATGCTATTGAAGACGAGGACGAACGTTCCGAGGCTGAAGAAGAAGCTAGAGAGTTACAATGGAAAAATAAAGCCATTGCAGAAACTTATATTCCAGGTTCGGTATTTAAAGTAATTACTAGTTCGGCAGCCTTTGAAGAAGACTTAATAGACATAGATAACGATAGTTTTTACTGTAGTGGTTCTATAGAGGTTGCGGGTGCTGAAAAGCCTATCAACTGTCACAAGTTAGCAGGACACGGCGCTCAAACCTTTAAGGACGCTCTAACAAACTCTTGTAACCCTGCCTTTATACAGATAGGTCAACGTTTGGGAGCTACAAACTTTTTCAAGTACTTTGAGGCTTTTGGCTTAACTGAAAAGACTGGTATAGACTTACCATCCGAGTCAAATAGCTTTTATGTTGACGAAAACCATCTAAACTCTGTAGCACTTGCATCATCGTCATTCGGTCAAACTAACAAGTTGACACCTATCCAAATGATAACATCCTATGCAGCTGCTATCAATGGTGGTAACCTAGTTACACCATATGTAGTGCAAAAGGTTATAGATAGCGAGGGCAACGTTATAAGCAACACAGAAACTAACGTTAAAAGGCAAGTAGTATCCGAGGATACTTCCGCCACTATGAGGGAAAGTTTACAATACGTTGTAGATAACAACGGCGGTTCTAACGCTTACATAAAGGGTTATAGAATAGGTGGTAAGTCGGGTACTTCTCAAAAGCTTGACGAATACACCGACGATGACATGAGATATGTAGCATCATATGTATGTTTTGCCCCAGCCGATGACCCCGAAATCATTATGCTAATAGTAGCCGATGAACCTACTACTGGTGAATATTATGGTAGTACTGTTGCCGTTCCATGTGCTAGAGATATTTTAGAGGAGGCTCTACCATACTTAGGTTACTACCCAGAATACACCGACGACGAACTAGAAACTTTAGATGCTGTAGTACCATCCGTTGAGGGTGTTACACTATACAACGCTAAAACTACTATTGAGGAGTTGGGACTAGAATATCAAGTTATAGGTAATGGTGATATGGTAGTATCTCAAGTGCCATCTAGTGGTAACTCCATAGCTAAGGGTGGAAACATTATACTATACACCGAGGAGAACGCCGAACAAGAGTTCGTAGCAGTACCAAACCTAGTAGGCGACTCCCTAACACAAGCTAATAGTACGCTATCTAGTTTGGGCTTGAACTATGTAGCTAGTGGTGCTTCCGCTGAACGTGAAGACGCTACAGTATACTCACAATCTTATGAAGAAGGCGAGTATGTACCAGTAGGTACTATTATAGAGTTGACGTTTATAGTCAACGACCAGTCGGGTTAATATAATATAATAGTTTTAATTTGTTAATCTTATGGAATGTTCTTACTTAAAGGGCATTCCGCTGGATATATATTTTTTTAGACAATTTTTAAAATGAGGTGTTGAATTTTGAAACTATATGATTTAATAAAGGGTATTGCTGTTACCCATATCCCTAATAGGGAGATAGTTTCTATTACAGACGATTCTAGAAAGATACAAAAGGATTGCATATTTGTATGCGTTAAGGGTGGCTCATTCGATGGACACTCAAAAGCTAAAGAGGCTGTAAGCTTAGGTGCTATCGTAGTAGTAGACCACGATATGTTTTTGGAAAACCAAATCATCGTGCCAAATACTAGAGAGTTCTATGGTGAACTATGCTGTTCATGGTTTGGCAATCCCGAAAAGAAGATGAAGTTTATAGGTGTAACTGGTACTAATGGCAAAACTACCATGACTAACGTTATCAAGCACATACTAACAGATAACGGCTACAAGGTAGGCTTAATAGGTACTATACAGAACGAAATCGGTGACGAAGTACTCCATACCGATAATACTACCCCTCTAGCCTTTGACTTAATGGCTCTACTAGATAGAATGTATAAGTCTGGTTGCGACTATGTAGTAATGGAAGTATCATCCTTTGGTTTGGCACAACATAGAGTAGGTGCTATACACTTTGAAGTAGCAGTGTTCACCAACCTAACTCAAGACCACCTAGACTATCACAAAACTATGGAAGATTACTATCAAGCTAAGAAGATGCTTTTCGATATTTGCGATAAGGCTGTAGTCTGCATAGATGACGACTACGGTGTAAGACTATTCAATGAGATAACTTGCGAAAAGTATTCCTATAGCATTACTAAAGAGGCTGACTTCTATGCTACAAACCCAGTAATAAAGTCCAACGGGACTACCTTTAAGTACAACACTACAGAAGATAGCTACAACATAAATATGAAGATGGTAGGCTCTTTTAATGTGGCAAATATTACAGGTGTTATTGCGGTGTGCTTAGTAGAGGGTATACCATTTGAGAATATAAAGCCCTCTGCGGAAAACTGTAGCGGTGTTAAGGGTAGATGTGAAGTTATCCCTACTAATAGAGATTTCTCCGTAATATGCGACTATGCCCACACTCCCGACGCTATAGAAAACATCTTAAGCAGTGTGAAAGAGTATACCACTGGTAGACTAATATGCCTATTCGGTTGCGGTGGTAATCGTGATAAGACTAAACGTCCACTAATGTGCAAGTCTGCACTAAAGTATGCCGACAAGCTAATCATAACTTCCGATAACCCTAGAGATGAAGAACCTCAAGATATCATTAACGATATACTACAGGGCTTAGAGGGCGAAACTGCTATCCCTTACGATGTGGTAATAGATAGAATAGAAGCTATACACCATGCCGTTAAAACCGCTCAAAGTGGGGATATTATAGTATTAGCGGGTAAAGGTCACGAGGACTATCAAGTATTAAAGAACAATGTACACATCCATTTGGATGAACGTGAAATCGTTGCAGACGCTTTAAAGAGTTTGTAACTGGTATATAAATATTTCAAGAGGTAAAATTTATATTATGGAAACTTTAACTTTATCAGAGATTGCAAAGGCTGTCGGCTCTACTGTAGAAGTCGATGGTCAAGTGGATGAGATTAGCACAGATACTAGAACTATCCCAGAGGGCTGTCTATTTGTGGCTATCAAGGGTGAAAACTTTGACGGTCACGACTACATTAAAACCGCCTTTGAAAAGGGTGCTAAGGCTGTAGTATCCGAAAAGCCTTTAGAGGGTTACAACTGTATAGTAGTGGAAAACACTAGAAAAGCCCTCCTAGATATTGCAAGGTGCTACAGACAAAAGTTTAACATCAACCTAGTGGGCGTAACTGGCAGTGTCGGAAAGACTACTACCAAAGAAATGATAGCTTTAGTGCTATCCAAAAAGTTTAACACGCTTAAAACTACTGGAAACTTAAACAACGAAATAGGTCTACCTAAGACACTATTTAACCTAAACTCCTCACATGAGTGTGCTGTAATAGAGATGGGTATGTCACACTTTGGAGAAATATCTAGATTGACTAGAACTGCACTACCTACCATGGCTGTAATAACCAACATAGGATTTTCACATATAGAAAACTTAGGTTCACAGCAGGGCATACTAAAAGCTAAGTTGGAAATCCTAGAGGGTATGGACGGCTCTGCACCTATATTCCTAAATGCAGACGATATATCTTTGTATCAAGTGTCATACCAGTTGGGTAGAGAAACTATCACTTTTGGTATAGATAACCCCGACAGCGACTTTAAAGCTAATGACATCCAACAGTTTGAAAACTATACCACTTTCAACGTAGTTTGGAAAGACAATACCCAAAAGGTTACATTGCCTACTATCGGCAAACACAACGTGCTAAACGCTTTGGTATCGTTTGCTATAGGTACTAAGTTAGGCTTAACTCCTACTGAAATTTGCGAGGCTCTAAGCGAATACAAAGCAGACTCCTTAAGGCAGAACATAACTCAAAAGGGTGAACAGACTGTAATAGTAGACTGCTACAATGCTAGTCCCGACTCCATGAGAGCGTCCCTAACTGTGCTATCCCAAACAGAACCTAAACCCAACGGCAGACGTATTGCGGTATTAGGCGATATGTTAGAACTAGGCGATATGTCCGAGAAGTTACATTCTATGGTAGGTGAGTTCGTAGGAAAGTCTAAAGCAGATGTGCTATTCTGTTATGGCAATGAGGCTCAAAACATCGGAAAGACTGCTTTAACCTATAACAAAAACGTTCAATTCTTTACAGATAAGTCTAAGCTAAATTTAGCCCTAAAAGACTTCTTACAACCCAACGACGTTGTACTATTTAAAGCTAGTAGGGGCATGAAGTTAGAAGAAACAATTGAATATATCTATGGATAGAAAGGATTAACCTATTATGATACCTATGTGGCTAAGTTTGCTAATACCCATACTATCTTTTGTGATTTCTGCATTTATTGGTAAGTTTTTGATACCATTTATGCATAAGATTAGTTTTGGGCAAACCATTGAAAAGTTTGTAGGCTCTAAGTTAGAGAGCCACCAAAAAAAGCAAGGAACTCCTATAATGGGAGGGTTTATGTTTATCATTAGTAGTGTAGTTATGACTATTATAGGCTATGTAGTATATAGACTATTTAGTTTAGATATCACATCTACAGACACTACTAAGGACTTGTTAAGGATGTTTGCTTGTATAGTATATGCTTTATGTTTCTGTGGCATAGGCTTTGCGGATGACTATACCAAAGCCGTCAAAAAGCAAAATTTAGGTTTAACTCCTAAACAGAAGATGCTATTCCAGTTTATATTTTCAGCACTATTTTTAACGGTGTTGTACCTATTAGGTGATACTTCTACTAAGATAGATTTTATCTTTGCTAATGTAGATTTTGGTATACTATACTACCCAGTGATGATATTGCTAATGATATTCCTATCCAATGCGGTAAACCTTACCGACGGCGTAGATGGTCTATGTGGTTCTGTAACTGTAATAACTATGCTATCTTTAAGTACCATTTGCGGACTTATGAAACTAAATGAGATATCTATATTTGCCATGGCTATCGCTGGTGGATGTTTAGGTTTTCTAGTATGGAACTTACACCCTGCAAAGATATTCATGGGGGATACTGGTTCTATGTTTCTAGGTGGTGCTTTTGTAGCCATAGGAATGTGTACACATCAACATTTGCTATTTGTACTAGTAGGATTTATTTACGTTTGCGAGGCACTATCAGTAGTGATACAAGTTACATACTTCAAAATCACTAAAAAAATATACGGTGAGGGTAGAAGAATCTTTAAGATGACACCTATACACCACCACTTTGAACTTAGCGGTTTTAGTGAATATAAAGTAGTAGTAGTGTTCTCTATAGTATCTTTAATAACAGGAATTTTGGCTATAGTACTTCGTAGGTAAAGGAGTGATGTTCTCTTGACTAAAGAAATATACAACTCTAAAAGTGATGGCAACAGAAAGAAAAAGAAGAAGTTTACCGCCTTTAAGGTTTTTGGCAAGTGGAGCGGTATAGATGTACCTTTTTTATGTATAGTATTAGTACTATTAGTAATAGGTGTAGTTATGATGTTTTCAGCAAGTTATGCTGTAGCCGTAAGCGAAAACCATTCGGGAATGTATTATGCATCTAGGCAGATAAAGTTTGCCGTAATAGGCTTAATAGCCATGTTTGTGTTATCCTACTGGGATTATCACTTTTTCGCTAAAAAATGGGTTGCCTTTGGGCTGTTTGCGGTATCTATACTTTTGCTGATATTGGTGCTTACTCCATTGGGTGACAGATACGAAACCGACACAGGCATTAGAAGATGGGTTGGTATAGGTAGCTTTTCGTTCCAACCCTCGGAAGTTATGAAGTTTGCTATAATAGTTATGTTTTCATATCTAGTATCTTGCAATCAAGACAAGATGAGAAACTTTAAGACTGGTATCATGCCATACTTAGCGGTGCTAGGTGTAGTTGCCGCCCTTATGATGCAAGAACCTCACCTATCGGGTACTATACTAATATGTGTTATAGGAGTAGTTATTATATATGTGGGTGGTGCAAGGTTTACGCACCTATTAGCGTTAGGTGGCATAGGTGTAGGTGGTCTAGTTGGAATTATACTCTATAAGAGTTATATAGAGGGCTTTAGCTACTTTGAACAGAGAATCAGTGGTTGGCGTGACCCATTCGCTGACGTTCTAAATGCCAACTGGCAAACCTGTCAATCCTTGATAGCTATAGGTTCTGGGGGAGTGTTTGGTTTAGGCTTAGGAGAGTCTAGACAGAAGTACTCATACCTACCAGAAAGCCAAAACGACTTTGTATTCTCTATAGTCTGTGAGGAGTTAGGCTTTATTGGGGCAGTAACGGTAATACTACTATTTGCACTGTTTGTATTTAGGGGTATGCTAATAGCCTCAAACTCTAAGGATAAGTTTGGTATGCTAATGTGTGTAGGTTTAACAGTGCAAGTAGGTTTACAGGCATTTTTAAACATTGCGGTAGCTAGTAACTTTATTCCTAACACTGGAATTAGTTTGCCGTTCTTTAGTTACGGTGGTACATCTTTGGTTATGCTACTCGCACAGATGGGAATAATACTGAACATTTCACGACAGTCGAATATGGAAAAATAGTCGCTTTTAGACGCTCTCTTTATGGGAGCGTTTTTTTCGAGGTAATTCCTTATATTTTGTACTTGAATTACTTATGTTTTTAATATATAATATATATTGAACACTTATTTTGGAGGTTTTATTTATGAAAGTTTTAGTAACTGGTGGCGGTACTGGTGGACATATCAACCCTGCATTAGCTATAGCATCTATAGTGGAAAGCCACGACGAAAACGCAGAAGTACTCTATGTGGGAACTCCTTTTGGTATGGAGGCTAGGCTAGTACCTCAAGCTAATTACAACTTTGAACCAATCAAGGTTACTGGGTTTCAACGCAAGTTGACTTTAAAAAATATAGGCAGAAATATAAAAACTTTAGCTTACTTAACTACTGCTGGGCATAGGGCTAAGGAAATTCTTACAGGTTTTAAGCCCGATGTAGTCATAGGTACGGGCGGATACGTTTGTGGTCCAGTGGTGCAAAAGGCTGCACAGATGGGCATACCTACAGCTATCCATGAACAAAACGCTTACCCTGGTATGACTAACAAGATACTATCTAAGCAAGTGGATAAGGTTATGCTTACCGTTAAAGAGGCTATGGACTACTTCGACAAGGATATTAACTATGTAGTTACTGGGTTGCCAGTGCGTTCACAGTTGGTTAATAAGTCTAAGAGTCAAGCTAGAAAAGAGTTGGGCTTTAATGACAACTTTACTATACTATCGTTTGGGGGTAGCCTAGGTGCGGGTTGCATTAACGAAACTATGGCAGAAGTTATCAAGTGGAGCAGAAAGAACAACTTAAAGATTAACCACATACACGGCTATGGCGGTATGGGCAAAGAGTCTTTCCCTAAAGCTATGAAAGACGCTAACATCGACTTAGTAGGGGATGGCATTCGCATTACGGAATATATAAACGATATGGATACTTGTCTATCTGCTTGTGACTTAGTGGTGTGTCGTTCGGGAGCATCTACACTTGCAGAAATTGAAGCTGTTGGCAGAGCCTCTATCTTGATACCCTCTCCAAACGTTGCAGGTAATCATCAATACTACAACGCTATGGTTTTAGGCAAGGCTAATGCTAGTATAGTAGTTGAACAGAAAGACGTTACTTCCGAGAAGATTATCAACTACATACAAGACCTATACAACAACCCTAACAAGGTTGAAGATATGGGCATTAAAGCTAAAGCTTGTTGCATTGCCGATACTAATGAGAAGATTTGGAATACTATACAGTCTATCTTGAAATAATATAAAATTCTATTGCACATACACGGAACGGCGATTTGTCGTTCCCTACAAAAATAATCCATATTAACATAATGGTAGCGTTTTGCATATTATATCGCTGTAGAACTATATACTAAGGCGGTGTAACTATATGCAAAAACTTTTAATAGAAGGCGGTAGAAAAATCTTTGGGGAGATAGATGTGCAAGGTGCTAAGAACAGTTCTTTACCTATACTGGCAGGGACTCTGCTATGCGATGGTGCTACTACTCTACTTAACTGCCCAAGACTCTCTGACGTGTACGCTTCTTGTAGGATACTTAGTGGTATAGGGTTGAGTTGCAACTTTAACGGAGACTCCCTAACGATAGGCGAGTGTGGTGACACTCCTAACTGTATAGTGCCAGATGGCTTAATGCGTGAGATGAGGTCTTCTATACTATACATGGGTGCATTGTTGGGGAGGTATGGCAAGTGTACTATCTCTCTACCTGGGGGATGTCAGTTAGGTTCACGCCCAATAGATATGCACCTATTCGGCTTACGAAAGTTAGGTGCAGACATTAAGGAAGAGTATGGCACTATATACTGTAGTGCTAAGAATGGTCTACATGGTGCTAGTATTACTCTGCCATACGCTTCAGTGGGAGCTACAGAAAACTTAATACTTGCTAGTGTATTAGCCAAAGGAGATACTACCATTAAGAATTCTGCACGAGAACCCGAAATCTGTGACCTTTGCGACTACCTACGTAAGTGCGGTGCAAAAATCCATGGGGATGGAGAGAGTACTATATACATCAGTGGTGTAGGTAGCCTACATGGTTGCGAACATACTATAATTCCAGATAGGGTTGTAGCAGTTACTTATATGTGTTGTGTGGCAGTCACTGGGGGAGAACTAGTACTAAACCACGTATGCACAAACCATATGGATATGGCTCTAAGTATGTTCGAGGAGTTGGGGTGTGACGTATACTCCCATGGTGATAGACTGTACGTAAAGTCTAGAGGAGTAGTGCATTCTATAAAGAGTGTTAAGACTATGCCTTACCCCGCATTTCCTACGGATATGCAGTCACCATTAATGGCAGTTATGACTATAGGTGATAAAACTTCTACCTTTGAGGAAACTATATTCGATAGCCGTTACCACCACGCTGACGAACTCATACGCATGGGTGCAGACATAGAAGTCATGGGGAGAATAGCAGTGGTTAGAGGAGTGCCTAAGCTATACGGCACTAGTGTATCCGCTACGGACTTACGTGGAGGTGCTTCACTGATAGTTGCAGGGTTATCCGCTGAGGGTTTAACAGAAGTGTCTAACATACACTATATAGATAGAGGCTACCAAGAGATAGAAAAGGTTTTAAGCATAGATAGGTCGTCATGGAGAGGCTTTGTTGAGAATACAAAGAATGAGGCTGCACGTTTAAATGAGTATTATGTAGCATTTGATAAAATGCTGAAAGAAATGGGGGTATTATCAGAAAATTTGGAAATCAATTTTCCTAATACCAGGAAGGAATTGCAAGAACGGTATCGGGTTGCGTGTATTCTAAATCAAAAATATACAATATCAAAAAATTGGTTTGAAAGCAGTACCGATGAAACGCTACGGGTAATAGAGGATTATGAGAAAGTATGCACCATTTTAGCAAACAATGAAAAATCAATTCTGGAAAGAAGCAATTTGGCTATTACAGATGAAGAACATAGCGTGGAAATAG
>CAYXNU010000021.1:0-13179 GCA_964466485.1 uncultured Ruminococcus sp. | reverse complement strand
TACATATTAGTTACTGGAACTTCTGCGGTAGGTATTAGGAAGTAGTCGTTGCCTACGTTGTCCTCGGATGATACTAGCTTGTAAGCTTGGTCTTCAAACTTAGGTAGTTGTCCAGTACCTGTCATGGATGCTCTGTTTACCATAAAAGGTGGTAGTATCTCAGTGTATCCGTGTTCTGTGTGAGTATTTAGGAAGTAGCTAATGATACTTCTTTCTAGTCTAGCACCTAAGCCCTTATAGAAATGGAATCTAGCACCAGTAACTTTACTAGCAGTATCTGGGTCTAGAATGCCTAGTTTTGCACCTAAATCCCAGTGACCTTGTGGCTCGAAATCAAAGTTTCTAGGTTCGCCAAACTTTCTAATCTCAACGTTTTCGGAATCGTCCTTACCGATAGGTGTAGTTTCGGATGGGATATTTGGAACGCTTAAAAGCAACTCTCTTTGCTTAGACTCTAGTTCCTTAATCTTAGCATCTTCTTGCTTAATCTTTTCAGCGATGGTTTTCATTTCTGCCATAATAGCAGTAGTGTCCTCGCCGTTCTTTTTCATCTGTGGTATTTGCTTAGATACCTTGTTTTGTTCAGCCTTTAGGCTGTCGGTTTCGGTAGAGATTTGTCTTCTCTGCTCATCGATAGATAGAATATCATCGATATATTGGTCGTAGTTAGCGTTTCTAGTTTTTAACGCTGACTTAACTTCTTCGGGATTTTCCCTAATTTTCCTAATGTCAAGCATCGTAAATTCCTCCAAAAAATATATATGTTGTGAAATATTTTCACAAAATTAGCAATTTTACTTTGCAACCACTTTGCAAGTGCTTTGCAAGTAGTTACTTGTCAAGCAAGTTTTCCGCATACCTGTGTGGATACAGCGGATTTTCAATCGGTAAATTTTAATTCCTACTTTGCAAGAGGGTTTTAAAGTGCTTTAAAGTCGCTTTAAAGTTACTTGTCAAGCAAGTTTTCTACATACCTGTGCGGATACAATGGATTTTTAAGCGGTAAATTTTAATTCCTACTTTGCAAGAGGGTTTTAAAGTGCTTTAAAGTTGCTTTAAAGCTACTTGTCAAGTGGATTTTCCGCATACCTATGTGGATACAGTGGATTTTTAAGCGGTAAATTTTAAATCCTACTTTGCAAGAGGGTTTTAAAGTACTTTAAAGTTGCTTTAAAGTTACTTGTCAAGTGGATTTTCCGCATACCTATGTGGTTTAATTGATATACTCTACTTTTCTAAGATATATTCTATATTTGAAACCAACTTTTTCAAATCGTCTTCTCCATAAAATTCTATGGTTATAGTACCCTTGCTTTCCGAACCGTCAATCTTTATAGGGCGGTTAAGAATTTCCATCAACGATAGCTCAGTTTCCACATATAGGCTGTTGCTCTTTTTAGTTCTGTGTTTTGGCTTAGCCGTGAACTTTTTTATTTCGCTTTCGAGTTGCACCACGGACAATGCCTTATCCACGGCGAGTTTTGCGAAATGCTCTTGATATTCGCCCTCCACGGATAGCACCAGTTTGGCGTGTGCCACCGACAGACTGCCGTCCGCAACCATGCCTTGAACCGCATCGGGTAGCTTTAGCAACCTAACGATATTAGCCACGGTGGAGCGTGATTTTCCCGTTGCGTTGGAAATTTCTTGTTGCGTCATGAAAAATTCGTCACGCATACGCACGAACCCCAAAGCCTCCTCGATAGGTGTCAAACTTTGCCTTTGTAGGTTTTCGGCAAACGAAATTTTAAAGGCATCCAAATCGGATATATCTTCTTTTACTATAGCGGGAATTTCACGCAATTGTGCCATTCTGGAGGCTCTCCAACGTCTTTCACCCGCTATTATCTTGTAGAATCCGTTTCCCATTGGCTTAACCACGATTGGTTCTATCACTCCGTACTGCGAGATGGAATCCGCCAACTCAAATAAAGCCTGTTCGTTGAAATATTTTCTTGCTTGATTTCTGTCAGGTTCTATTTGCGAAATCCTTAACATTATGGTTTCCATGCCCAAAATTCCCCCTTTAGTGTATTTCTAACTAACTTATTATAGCACAATTGCAAACACTTGTAAAGATTTTTTTACAGTTCCAAAATATTACAGAATTTAGAGCGGATTAGTGTAACCATATCGAAAACTTTACAAACTCACATTTCAGTGACTAGGTCAGACTTTACACATTCCATAAAACACCATAAAAATTCAAAAAACTCCACCATGGTAATAAAAGGATTTCCACAAAAAATGTTGAAAACTCTCTTTTCCACGAGTTTTCAACAAGTTTTCCACTTGCAAAGCACTTGTCAAGCACTTTTTCTCAGTAGGTGTGTGCTTTAGCCTGTTGAAAACTTTTCAACAGTGACCGCTTTAAAGCGTTAAAGTTGACAAGTAAGGCTACTTTGCAAGTGCTTTGCAAGTAAATCTTTCAACTTTGCAAGTGGAAAGATTGTAACCATTCTATCACATTTGAAAATTTTCGTGACGTTTTCATGAAAAAACGTTTAAGTTAAGCTGTTACGCACTTTGCGAGTTGTCATTTTGCCACATAATAGACAGTTGTACATAACTCAACACCTTATTTTTCCAAACGGCTCAAAGTTTTCAACATTTCAACATTTTTAACCCCACATTCAAAGTGCAATTCCGTCAAATTTGCCCTTGTAAAGTTTTTATGTAAAATTTTAAAGTAGCAAATTGCACAAAGATTTTATTTGACATTTCAGTGTAAAATATCTTGTAAAGTAAAATGTAAAGAAAAAAAGTGTCCCATAAAAGGGACACTTTATAAAGTGCGTTTTAATGAACTATTCTTTGAACGGAATCCTAACTCTATACTCAATATAGTCGTCGCACTGGTACTTAGAACTGTTAGCTTTTACCCCCGCAGACTGCATATTTTCAATGGCTCTATTGATGGTATTCATAAAGAATCTAATGTCGGAAAACGCACTCTTACGTCTTTTACCGCAGTTTTTAAGGTTGTTTTCCTCTATGTACTCAAGGACGGCTTTTTCGGTCTTTTCAACGTTAAGTCTTTCCTTGACGATGATGTTTATAACGTTCAATCTATCCTCTGGTGCAGATAGCTTTAACAACGCTCTTGCGTGTCTTTCGGTCAATCCAAACTTAGTAATAACCATGCGTTCTTCCTCTGTAAGTTTAAGCAATCTTAGCTTGTTGGCTATGGTGCTTTGGGCTTTTCCTAGCTTTATAGCGGTGTCTTCTTGAGTTAGCCCGTAGCTTTTAATCAATCTGTCTATGGCTATAGCCTCATCGAAGAAAGATAAATCCTTGCGTTGGATGTTCTCCACGAGGTTTAATATAGCACTATTTCTGTCATTTACTTCTAAAATAATGCAAGGAACGTAATCCAATCTTGCAATTTTGGAGGCTCTTAGCCTTCTTTCACCTGAAATTACCTCATAGCCGTTAGAAACTTTCCTAACTGTTAGGGGTTGCAATATACCGTTTTGGCGAATACTATCAGCTAAAGCGGATATTCCTACTTGGTCTAAGTCTTTTCTAGCCTGTTCGGGGTTGGGATGCACATCCTCGATAGGGATTTGCACAACCTTTCCTATCTGTCTTTCTTTCACATTCAAAAATGCTGTCATAATAGCACAGCTCCTTTCGTAATTTTAGCTTGTACGATTTGTACTGTGATTATATTATACAATACTTAGGAAATTTTTTCCAGTATTTTCTTTAGACCACTAACCCCATAAACCAACGATTTTACACTATTTGCGACTTTATTATACCTATTTCGATATCTTTTCTTAAACATTGCTGTCTAATATTGCGATAATTTTTTTAGGCAAAAAAAATCGGATAGCTTTAAAACTATCCGATGGTACACAATATTCAGCCCTACAAAGGCTTTGACTTTATTTTGCCACTAATTCGTGGGTATTTTTTAGGGGTGTTAACAACCTTTTCAATCACGATAATGCGTCGGTTGTCCTCTGGGGGAATGGTGTAGTTCACGTCGTTGACTACCTTGCCTCCCAAAGTATTAATAGCCTTTTTGGCGGTGTCTAAGTCCTCGGACAAGCCTTTCATGGCTACAAACGAACCCCCTACCTTTACGAACGGCAAACAGTACTCGCTCAAAACTTGCAAGTTTGCGACAGCCCTAGCAGTTGCAAAGTCGAACTGTTCACGATAGCACTCATCCTTGCCGAAATCCTCAGCACGTCCATGAATGCACTCTACATCGATGTTTAACCTATCGCAAAGGCTTTCTAGGAAGACTATACGCTTGTTTAGGCTATCTAGTAGCGTTAGCTTTATATCGGGGCGATATAGTTTCATTGGTATGGACGGAAACCCCGCACCTGTGCCAACATCTATTAGGGTTGCACCCTGTGGGATATCCACATAGTTAAGCGGTATTATGCTATCCAAAAAGTGCTTGATATATATTTCGCTATGCTCCGTAATAGCCGTAAGATTTACCTTTTCGTTGTATTCAACTAGGTACTGTGCATAGATTTCAAGCTTGTTGTATAAGTCTTCAGTAACCTCTAAGTTGTGACACTTTGCTATCTTTTGAAACTCTTTAAAATCCATAGAGAACCCCCTACCTGTGTTGTTGTAGGTATATCACTAGCACAGAAATGTCAGCAGGTGACACACCACTAATTCTTGAGGCTTGTCCTATATTGATAGGCTTAATCTTGTTAAGTTTTTCTATAGCCTCTAAACGTAAGCCCTTAATCTGTGAATAGTCTAAATCTTGTGATAGTGGCTTACTTTCAAGCTTTCTCATCTGTTCAACTAGTGCTAACTGCTTAGTAATATAGCCATCGTACTCTATTTGAATTTCTGCCTGTTCCCAAACCTCTCTAGGTAGTTCGGGGCGTGTAGAATCGAAAGGCTTTAGCTTTTCATAGGATAGCTGTGGGCGACGGATTAAGTCAGCCATTTTACAGCCACTGGACATAGGTGCTGTGCCGTTCTCTACTAAAAATTCGTTTAGTTCCTTAGATGGTGCTACGTTTAGTTTCATTAAACGTTCTTTTTCAGCCTTAACCATGGATAGCTTTTCTTGTAGCTTGTCGTAACGTTCTTTGGAGTTTAAACCTATCTTATAGCCTATAGGTATTAATCTTTCGTCAGCGTTATCTTGACGGAGTATAAGCCTATATTCGCTACGAGAAGTCATCATGCGGTAGGGGTCTTGACAGCCTTTAGTTACAAGGTCGTCTATGAGCGTACCTATGTATGAACTGGCTCTATCTAGGATTAGTTGTTCTTTACCTTGCACCCCTAAACTAGCATTGATACCAGCAATCAAGCCTTGACAAGCAGCCTCCTCATAGCCTGAACTACCGTTGAACTGTCCCGCACCGTATAAGCCTTTAAGCTGTTTAAACTCTAACGTTGGGAGCATTTCTGTAGGGTCGCAACAGTCGTACTCTATAGCATAGGCTGGTCGCATGATTTCAACGTTTTCAAGTCCCTTGATAGTCTTTAAGAATGCAAGTTGTACATCTTCGGGTAGCGATGATGACATACCTTGCAAGTAGTATTCATCAGTGTTTAAGCCCATAGGCTCGATAAATAGTTGGTGTCTAGGCTTGTCGCTAAAACGAACTATCTTATCTTCTATGGATGGGCAATACCTAGGACCTATACCCTCTATCTTTCCTGAATAGAGTGGGGAACGGTGTAGGTTATCCAAAATAACCTTGTGGGTATCGGCATTGGTGTAGGAAACGTAACAAGACACTTGATTCTTTAGCTTAGATTGGTCTGTTTCAAAGGAGAATGGCACTATGTAGTCGTCGCCGTCTTGACGCTCTAAGATATCAAAGTTTATGCTTCTCTTGTGGACTCTGCAAGGTGTACCCGTCTTGAACCTACGAATAGTAACGCCGTTAGCCTTTAGGCTCTCGGATAGCAAGTTTGCGGGGTTGGTGTTATCTGGTCCGCTTTCGTAGTTGCTTTCGCCCACATGGATTTTACCCTTTAGATACGTTCCTGTGGCTACTACTACAGCTTTAACTTTATACATAGCACCTAGCTTTGTTACTACTCCAGTAACTTTTCCGTTTTCGGTTAATATTTCAGCTATTTCGGCTTGTTTTATGTCCAAATTTTCTTGAGATTCGCAAAGGTGTTTCATGTAGTTATGATACTTTACTCTATCGGCTTGAACCCTTAAACTATGCACGGCAGGACCTTTTCCACGGTTTAACATTCTCGATTGTATAAAGCATTCGTCAGCACCCTTACCCATAACACCACCTAGAGCGTCAATTTCTCTAACTAGGTGACCCTTTGCAGTACCACCTATAGATGGATTGCAAGGCATATTCGAGATTTGGTCTAGGGATATAGTAAACATAACAGTCTTACAGCCTAACTTTGCAGATGCCATACTAGCCTCAACACCTGCATGACCTCCACCTATGACAGCAACGTCATAAGAACCCATTTCATAACTCATAATATATAATCAACTCCAAAAAGATTTTTTACACTACTTACCCACACAGAAACGTGAGAATATGTTGTCCACTACAGTATCCGAAAGGCTTTCGCCTGTTAATTCCAAAAGATAGCTTAAAGCCTCGTCAAAGTCTACAGTTATAGCGTCTAGATTCAAGCCTATTTCCAAACCGCTAATGCAGTTTTTCAACGCAACTATGCAGTTATCTATACAATTTTTTTGACGTTCATTTGCAAGTAGTCCGCTATCTATGTCAATGTTGTCTAGTAAGAACATTTCGTTTAGAGTATTCGTTAGATATTCCAAACCTATTGAGTGCTTAGCGGATACTTCTATGGCATACTTAAAATGCTCTCTAATGGCTGAAAATACGCCCTCTATAGCGATGTCAGTCTTGTTTACTACCGCTATGGTGTTCTTACCCTTAACGGACTGTATAAGCTCAAAATCGTTGTTATCTAGTGGGGTAGAGCCGTCAAACATGGCTATGATTAAGTCTGCCTCATCTAGACGTTTTTTGGCTATGTCAACACCTATCTTTTCCACCACATCGGAAGTGTTTCTAATTCCTGCTGTATCGGATAGCCTTAAAGTTAAGTCGCCTACCTTTACAGTTTCTTCTACAACGTCACGGGTAGTACCTGCAATGTCAGTAACTATGCTACGTTCAAAACCGCTTAGGCAGTTCATAAGGGTAGACTTTCCAACGTTGGGTTTACCGACTATAGCGGTGTTTATTCCCTCTCTTAAGATTCTGCCATCGTCATAGCTATGTGATATCTTCTCTAAATCTTTCAAGATTTCCCTAGACTGTTCCAAAACTGCTGTAGGGTCTACCATGGGAACGTCGTCCTCGTCGGGGTAGTCAGCCCATGCGGATAAATCCCCTAGAATGGTAGTAATCTGTTGGGATATGCTTTTAATCTTCTTAAAGTTAGCACCCTCACGCAATGAGTTTGCGTACTTTAGTTGGCTTTTGCCATCCGCTGAGATTATGTTCATAACGTTTTCGGCTTGATTTAAATCCATCTTACCGTTTAGGAACGCTCTCTTTGTAAACTCTCCAGCCTCAGCTAGTTGCACCCCTTTGGACAGTATAAGCCTTAAAATCTGCTTAGTTACGAACTTTCCCCCATGACAAGATATTTCTACTACATCTTCGCCAGTGTAACTTTTAGGGGTTCTAAACACTGATAGCACTACATCGTCTAGGAGTTCGCCACTATCGTTGATAATCTCGCCATAGGCACAAGTATAGCCCTCCATATGGGATGGCTTTTTAGCACCCTTAAAAATGCTATCTGCTACGGCTATGGCGTTCTCTCCTGATATTCTAATTACAGATATACCGCCTACAGCGTTAGGAGTAGCTATTGCACTAATAGTTGACATTGTTATATATTCACCTCAAAATACTTTACAATTTAAGCGGATAGTTTAGTTTGCTATCCGCCTTATGTTATTATCTATATTTCAATCTTACCATATAGTCCCTCTTTTAAGTTGTCCTCTGGTTTAGGTTTGCGATAGTCTTTCTCGAAAGAAGTTTTTAAATCCAAAGAGCGTGGGGGCTGATATGGCTTTCTTTTGCCGTTCTTACGATATTTATTATTGTTGTTACCACGGCTATTGTATCCGCCTTTTTTGCGGTTGTTGTTGTACTTTTTAGGGTTAGTACTGGATATTATAACCTTACGGAATGGTTCTTCTCCAACAGAACGTGAAGTAACACCGTCTATCTCGGATATCTTAGCATGGATGATACGTCTTTCATAAGGGTTCATAGGCTCTAAGGACTGTGAACGACCTGTCTTTAAAACGTTCTTAGAAACTTTCTGTGCTAACTCCTGTAAGATAACTTTTCTTTTAGCACGATATCCACAGCTATCCAAAGTGATTCTGTAGTAGTCTTTTTCGCCCTTGTTACAAATCATAGCGGATAGGTACTGTAAAGCGTCTAAAGTTTCGCCACGCTTACCGATAATAGTTCCTGTGCCATCGCCTTTAAAGTCTATAATAGCACCGTTTTCGGTTATGTTGATTTCGCTAGTAGGGTCTATGCCCATCTTTTCAAGGATGTTTCCAACGTACTCTTGAGCGACTTTAGCCTTTTCTAGAATATCATCTTGAGTAGGCAAGGACTCCCCAGTTTCAGCCTTTTCAGACTTTTCAACCTCTGCTTGAGTTTCAACAAAACTTTCAACAGTTTTAACATCTTTTTCAACATTCCCAGTTGAAAGAGCCTCAGCAGTTGTAGAAGTTTCCTCTTGTGGAGTCTGCTCCACATTTGCCAAAGGTTGCGTATCTGCGACGGTTTCGGCAACTTCTATAACGGGTTCAGTAGCAGTTTCTTCTACTGTTTCAGCAACAGAGTTTTCCACATTTTCAGTTTGTACTTCTTGTTGTTGTGGTTCGGGTTGTGGAATATATGTAGCTTCGATTACATATTCGCCCTTTTTAAAACCTAAAAACTTTTTAGGTTCTTCTAATACTTTGAAAGTTATAACACTTTCTTCTACACCAAACTTTTGTGATGCTAGTTCTTTAGCCTTTTCAAGAGTTTTTGCAGTAAATTTTTCTTGTTTCATGATAAAACTTTCCCCTTTCATTAGTGTTTAACCAACGCTTTTAGTGGTTAATTAATCTTCTTTATACTCATCGCCATACTTTTCTGCCATGCGTTTTCTGGCCTCGTTGATAATCTGCTTGTTGATTTCATTCTGTTCGGAACGAGATAGTTTTTCCTTTTGGTCATAGGTTTGGTATGGCTTAGATTTACTGTTATCATCATTGCTGTTGTTCATAACTTTTTGTTGTTCGACCATTTTGTCCATAAAGGATTGCTTGTTGTTCTTTCTCTTTTCTTTAACCTTTGCAGACTCTTTTTCAAGAATCTTAGCAGAACGTTCTTCGTTAAAGTAGTTGTTTAGGAAGATTGACTGTGCTAAAGAAAATAGAGAAGATATTGCCCAATAGAAACCTACACCAGCTGGGAAACTAAATGCTATCCAAATGGAGAACAATGGCATGATATATAGCATGGTATTCATGCTACCCATAGCCTGTGCAGTTTCGGGATTTCTCTGTCTTTGCTTATACTGTGTGTATATAGTTAGTATTAGTTGGAATACACCCGATAGTATAGGTATCATTAGTAGGCATACAGATGACGCATTCCACACATCTGGGTGGATAGTAGGTGTTTGTCCTAAATCTATAAAGCCCAATAGTGTGTTATTAAAGCTACCAACTTTGTCTACCAACTCTTGTGAGAATAGTTCGGGATTACTCCTTAAATACGTTAATATCGAAAGTTCGGGACGAGAATTAAAAGAACTAGGTACTGTGATATCATTAGCTGTAAAGTAGTTAGATAATATCTCTGTAGCCTCATTTATCGTGGACTTGCTAAGCCTTAAGATATGTGTTAAAGGTCTATATACTACGTCCAAAATGCCGTATAGTATAGGAAGTTGTATTAGCAAAGGCAAACAACTAGCCATAGGGTTAATACCTGCATCCGAGTATAGTTTCATCTGTTCCTCTTGGTATTTCTGTGGATTGTTAGCATAACTCTTTTTTAGCTTTTCTAGTTTTGGGGCTAGTGCTTGTTGTCTAATCATGCTCTTTTGTTGTTTGTACGCTATGGGGAATAGTAAAAGCTTTACTAAGACTGTAAATATTATCAAAGCAAGACCATAGTCTTTTACTAGTTTGTAGATTCCATACATGATGAAACCTAACGGATAGCCTAAAATTTTACTCAAAATAAACTTCCTCCAATTCTTCTTTCGTTCTCTTTTTATATATCTAAAACTAACCAAAGAGGTTAATTTTCAACGTCTTTGCGATGTTTAAGTAGGTATAACCCAAACTTCTCTGGGACGTAATCTACACCACCATTCGAGAATGGATTGCACCTCAAAATTCTCCATGTAGCCATGATAGTACCCTTTACTATTCCAAAACGCTCTATAGCCGTTAAAGCGTACGTCGAGCAACTAGGATAGTACTTACATACTGGTGGAAACAACGGAGATATGAACTTTTTGTAGAACCTTATAGGCAAAACAAAAGCTTTTCTTAAATACTCTAAATACTTACTTACAAGCATTGATTTAGTTCCTTTGCTAACTGGTTGCTTAAAAACTCACTGATATGTGTGGATTTAACCTCACCATTGCCAGTGATAGCCCTAGCAACGATTACGAAATCATAGCCAACAGGCAATTTCAACTCATTCTCACGATAAGCCTGTCTTATAATACGCTTAGCACGGTTACGGTGTACAGCGTTCCCGACTTTTTTACCTGCGGTTATTCCTAGCCTATTGAAAGCTAATCCATTTGGGCGATAGTAAACTACCGCAACCTTAGAAACTATGTATTTTCCTTTTCTATAAAGATTCATAAAATCTTTGTTATCGTTTAATATTTTGGTATAAAGCATCGGATTTTCCGTCCTTTTTAATTTCATAGATATTATAACATGGAATTGCCTTTAGGTCAAGAAAAATCTTAAGAAGGCAACTCTATGTTTTAAATTCAATAAATAACGTTCAAACTGAAATAGACCGCATTCCACGAAGAATTAGCGGTCTATATACAGAAAAAAGGAAGTCTACACGTCAAGCCTATAGGCTTAACAGTGTTTCAGTTGTGAGCCGACACAACTAATTCTATAAATTAGTGAGTTAATCTAGCTCTACCTTTAGCACGTCTACGAGCTAAAACCTTTTTACCGTTAGAAGTAGACATTCTCTTACGAAAACCATGTTCTTTTTTTCTGTGAATTTTCTTTGGTTGATAAGTCCTTTTCATGAAAAAATCCTCCTTTAAAAAGTCTTTAACGTAAGTTTATAACTTAAAATCATCGTTAGGGTATACTACCCCTTGCAATAATAAAGTATACCCCAAAACTACACAATCTGTCAAGTATTTTTTGAAATTTTTTTTGAAATTTCGGTTTAATTTTTTATAAACGACAAACTAAGCCAAATATAAAAAAATTTATGTGCAACTTGCATAAAAGGATTTTTTAAAAAATGCACCAAAAATTTGCCCTGAAAATACTTAAAAAGTCACGATATTTAGGGGAAAACTATTGATTTATTATTAGTTTTATGGTATAATAATATAGTGAAAATTGCGAAACTTTTCGCATAAATCTTTATATAAGGAGGCTATAATTTTGAATTCTTTAGAAGAAGTCTTTGAATGTGTAAAGCAGTACTGCCTTAACTCTGGAAAGATAATAGAGTCAGCTTACAATATTTGGATAGACCCTATAAGTGCTTTGCAACTAGACGGCAACAAGGCTATACTTTTCGTTCAATCGGAGTTCCAAAAGAGCATAATCTTACAGAATTTTGAAAGCGTGATAAAAGAAGGCTTTGAAAAAACTTTAGGGTTCGTTGTCGATATAGAAATATTGACTGAGGAAGATATGAAAGAAAGTCAAAAAAATCTTTCAAAAACTGAAACCGCACCTATCCCCCCTAAAGATGGCTTAGAAAGTCTTGAAAATGAGGAGTACGATTACACTTTCGATACGTTCATAGTAGGACGCTCTAATGAGTTCGCTTATGCAGCTTGTACAGCAGTCGCCAAAGATAACAATGGTTCTACATACAACCCACTATTTATCTATGGACCATCGGGGTTAGGCAAAACTCATTTAATGAACGCTATATCCAACGAAATGAAAAAGAACGACCCAACACTAAATATTATCTATGTAACTGGGGAAACTTTTGCAAATGAATTAATTGATGCCATTAGAATGAAACGTGATACAACCATATTTCACGAAAAGTACAGAAATGCGGATGTTCTACTAGTTGACGATGTACAATTTATTGCTGGTCGTGAGAGTACTCAAGAAGAATTTTTCCACACTTTTAACGAACTTTACAAAGAAGGTAAGCAAATAGTGCTAACTTCTGACAAACCACCTAAGGATATCAAGACACTTGAAGAACGTATTCGCACTAGGTTTGAATCGGGCTTAATCGCCGATGTTTCGACACCTGACTACGAAACTAGAATGGCTATTATTAGACGTAAAGCAGAATTACTCAACTTAAACATCCCCGATGACGTTTGCGAATTTATCGCAAATCGCTTGAAAACTAACATCCGTCAGCTAGAGGGAGCAGTTAAAAAGATGACGGCTTTACGTCACTTTGCGGGTAATACACCTACTATGGCAACCGCCCAAAGCGTCATTAGAGATATACTAAATGACGACCAACCAATACCTATTACAGTTGACAAAATTATATCCGATGTTGCGGAAATTTACAACGTCACCGCAGAAGATATTAGGTCTAACAAACGTTCTTCACAAATATCAATTGCCCGAAAAGTGGCTATCTACGTCGTTCGTGAGATTACACAAATGTCTTTAGTAGCCATAGGACACGAGTTTGGAAACCGTGACCACTCGACTATCGTTTATTCGATTAATAGTATCGAATCAAGCATTAAAAAAGACCCAAATCTCAAGCAAATCATTGAAGATTGTATAAAAAACATCAAGATTTGTGCAACTTGACGAAGGCACTAAAAAAAATACAATTTTGCCTTTTGTAAAGTGACTTTCAACAGCTTTTCCACAAAAATTGTTGAAAAGTGAACATAGTCTATCAACATAGAAATGTGTTTCCACAAAGTTTTCAACACTTTCAACACTTTTCAACATGCCATTTTTCCACAGAG
>CAYXNU010000020.1:4890-13295 GCA_964466485.1 uncultured Ruminococcus sp. | reverse complement strand
TCCAATATCGACTCTATTGCCGACTTTTTCTGCACAAGGCTCGATACTATGTGGTTTGAGTCATTTGAACGCACACTTTCGACATAGGACTTCAAAACATTTTCGATGCTGTGTGTTTCGTCGGTGTAGTTCGAAAAAGCGGTAGAGTTGAGTAACGTTCTCACAAAGGTGTCGTAGTGGACGCTAAAAGTGCTTTCGATTTCGTGCTTTAAAGTCTGATTATTTAGCAAATTATAGTACTCCATCAACCTCGTATTATCGTTGTTTTTCGCCCATGAATCAAATTCCTGATAGTTTTTGAACTTTTCTATAACGTCGGAATACCCATTAATGGCAGTATTTTCAAGCAAAATATTCAAACTTTCTATACCCAAATACCGAAGTATTTCGGCTTGACGGTCTTGAGTTAAGGTATTAAAAACGGACATTAGGCTATTTTTGGAATTGACAAAACTAAAGCTCAAAAGACTCCTCACTTCATTTTTGAGCTTACCGTTCATATCAAGCTTTTCCGTATTTTGGATAGCACTCACTTCACGTTTTAGGACTTTAACAAATTCCACAAACTGGTCATTAGTAGAGCCGTTTAAAAGAAAAGCCAAACTTTCCTTAGCGGGGGTATCGGTGTCAACCAACATAGATACGACATCTCTGTTGTAAATATCGCTGTTTTTGATAGCATTCCAAAAATAGTCAATCTGTTCCTGAGGGCTGACATAAATAGTTTGCACCAGTCTGTCTTTTATTTTCAAATTCTTTTTTTCCTGAGAATCCTTAGCAATCTTAGTTGCAAATTCAAAAAACTGCTTGTTGTCCTTAAAAAGGTACTTTACAGACTTGTTGTTAAGCATTTGAAAAAACGGCAAGTTTACAGTGTTCAACTGCACAGATTCGTTGATTGCCAACATCTTACTTGCACGATTTCTAACAAAATTTCCATTCAATTTAACGCTATTCTTAAACTCATTTGAATAGCTAGAAACCATACTTTGTAGGTTGCTGTAGAAGTTTTCCAAAGCCTTGACATTCTCGGATGTACCATTAAAAGTACTTTGCAACTCATTAAAGTTGGAATACATACGCTCGATGGCATGATAATCCTTGTTGTTGTAGAAACGCAAAATGCTCAAATAGTAATCCAAAGTGGCATCCGTGTTAAAAGATACAACTTTGTTGGGCTTATTGTTCATAAGAAAGCTACTTTTCTGCAAAAGTAAATTTAATATAGCAAGTATAATCTCATAGTAATCTTTTCTGTTAGCATTTGGGGAATCCTTGTGTACTATGTCCACATCAATGTACGCTGAAACGATACCTTTACCATTCACGCTAAAGCTACTATATTTACTACTTATTCTATTTGATAGCGTTACGCCAAAGTTCGGTTTAAACGCTTTAGTAATGGTTTTAAAAGGTTTTAACATAGTTACTCATCTCCAAAAGTTTATATACGTTACCAAAAATTAATATACTTCTACACGACTAGCATAGGATATCTCAAAGCTTTCAAAGGACACGCTAGAATCATTTGCATTTAAATCGGAAATACTATACCCAGTAATTACGCAGTTTTTCAATATAAAATGCCTTTTATTAAAAATATCTAATCCCATATCAAAATCCACAATGCCTTTTCCCACTTCAACCTTCACAGTATCGAAGACAGCCCCGACCTTTAAAAATTCAAGTAGCAAACTAGCATTTTTAGATGCACCTTTAGAAAAAGTTATTGTCTTTAATGGGGTTCCTGGTTTTGGAATTAAATGCACTTGCCCACTGCCCTCAACGATAGTATCGACTTCCAAACTATCCTTTATAGAAGAAATTTTAGAAAAGCCTATTTCCACATTCAAGCCAGTATCGTAAAGACTAAAACTCACCTTAAAGCAGTAGCTATGTATTATATCCGCACCAGTTTGAACATTGTTCATAAAAGACAAAAAAATCACCTCTAAATCGAAAAGATATTCTTTTTACTGCTACCATTGGATTCATTTATTTTGCAGTTTATTTTCGAGATTTCGTTGCACCAACGCACTCTTTCGGCGTGTGGCAACTCAAAAATTTCCTCTCTGCTCCAGTGCAAATAATACCCAATAAATGCAGTTTCTTCATAAATTTTTTCTGCCGAATACACTCTTATGTTTCGGCTTCCATAAAATTTATAGGCACGTCTATTTCCTTGCCACAGTGAGGACATATAGCCTTGTAAGATGGCATATCCATAGAGTTAATGCGTTCGTACATATCTTGCAAATACGCTAAATCGATGGTAAATAGTTTCTCGATGACACCCGTGTTTACAGGTCTAACCGTACCCAAACTAGTTATAACTCTTGTTAGCAATATTATAGTTAAGTATGCGGGATTCTGTTGTACTCTTGGGTCACGGAGTGGTAGAATCTCGTCGGATGCGTTAGCCAAACGCATAGTACCCTTACGATGTAGCACACCATCGGCGTCAACGTAGCCTTTTGGTAGCACAAAGTCAAATTCAGTTTGAAAAGCCAAAGTTTAAAACACTCCTTAAAATAGTTAAATTATTATGCACAATAGAATATAAAAAGCACCTAAAATTTCCCCCTAGAAAAGCTTAAAGGTGTCCCCCAAATGTAGATAGCACACTTATATCGGGAACACCACAAGCATCTTCCAAAAGCAATCAATTTGCTTTTAATTCTACTAAAAATATATTTATATCAACGCAAAGCCAAATATTTCAATCTATTGAACTTGCGTTATATTACGAACTACTTAGTTCTCTTTAAGCCCTCATGAACTAACTCAAGAGATTCCATTGCTGCCTCGGAAGCGGTAGCGTTGAAATCAGGTGCAGTGTACTTGATAGGGAATGCACTCTCGATAGTCCATTGTGCGGCATCGTCGCCATTGTTATCCAATAGAGTGATAGTGATATCTTCTCTTTGAACTTCAGCACCATCGGCAATAGTCCACCAGTCCCAAAGTTGGGTAGCGTTTGCAACAGATACTGCTCTCTTTAGAGTAATATTGCTGTACTTTCTAAGACCCATAACCTTTAGAGGTGTAGTCTTTTGGTTGCCCTCACGGTATTCATAACTATCTACATTAGCGTCAAGACCAGAAACTTCAGAAAAGAACTCTGTAAGACCATTACATTCAACTTTAAATCTAAACTTAGACACTGGATAATTATCTGCTACATAGTTTGCAGCTGCCATAGTTACATCTCTCCTTTCTCAAAAAATCTATTATTCACTAGTCTTTTGTGTAATTCTAAAGATTACAAACTCTGCTGGTTTAACTGGAGCAATACCGATTACGCAGATAAGTCTACCGTTGTCGATATCATCCTTAGTCATAGTAGTGTTATCTATGTTGCAGAAGAATGCCTCGCCCTCGCTAGAACCAGCCAAAGCACCTTGTCTGTATAGGCTAGTTAAGAAACCATTGATAGTACGTTGAACTCTGTCCCAAAGTTCTGGGGTGTTAGGTTCAAATACTACCCAGTTAGTGTTAGCCTTAATGCTCTCCTCAACGTAGATAAATAGTCTACGAACGTTTAAGTACTTCCAACTAGGGTCACTAGATGTAGTTCTTGCACCCCAAACTCTTATACCTTGTCCAGGGAAACTTCTTATTAGGTTTACACCCTTAGGGTTAAGAACGTCTTGTTCGCCCTTGTTGTAAGGTACGCTTAAACCAGTACAAGCCCTAACTACTTCGTTAGCAGGAGCTTTATGTACGCCAACCTTGTTATCACTTCTAGCATAGATACCCATTATAGAGCCACTAGGTGGAATGTAAGAGTTCTTCTTGTCTAGTGGGTCGTAAACTTCTAGCCATGGGTGATACATAGCAGCATAAGTACTATCCACGATGTTTCTGTGATTAACAACATCGTCAACCTTTACTGCACTCTTAGGCATATCTAGAACTGCAAAACGACTTGCCAAATTCTCGCAGTGAGCAACTAAGTTTAATTGTACGCTAGGTTCTGTAACACCAGGTACTGCCATAATAGAAACTACTTCGTTATCTATGAAAGCTTGTATACCGGTTCTGTTACCAGCACCGTTATCTACACCGATAAATACATCGGGAGTGACTGCTGAAAGAGTACCATTGCTACCGCCACTTAGAGTGATTTTTATAACTGGGTCTGTACTGCCGTCTGCAACTAGATTAAATGGAGCATCTACAGTATCTGCAACGTTTACCTTGATTGAAACTAAGTCTGACTTTGCAGATAGTTTTTCTAGGTGATTTGATGCTTGTACGTTGAAAGATGCGTTTTCGTAAGTTTCCACTTGGTCGTTGTACTTAACAGTTACGTTAATTTCGCAAGTAGTGATAACTTTAGTAGGTACTAAGTTTGTATCAACTATAGAATCGTCTACAGCCTCTGCAAACTCAATAACGTTGTCTAGGCTCTTAACAACCTTGTTGTAAGTAACGTTAGTACCGTCGTTAAAAGCAACGATATCGCCAACGTTAAAGCCTGATGACTTCTTTACTTTGCACTTGTTGGTAGTTGCGTCTAAAACTTCTAGGATTTGAGTTTTAGCCTTGCTTGATGGAGCTACGCTTACTACTAAGTCGTTACCCCATGTACCTTCGTTTTTCGCTGTGATGTTTAAAGCTGTTGTTTCAACATTAGAAGATTTTGCGTCACTAGGAACTACTCTTGAGATGTAGCATTGTGAACCGCCATTGATGAAAAAGTGTTCTACGGCGTAAGCTAGGAATCTGTAGTCGCCAAAATCATTAGCGGAAAGATAGTTACCATACATTCTTCTAAAATCGGAAAAACTAGTAACTAGCTGAGGTAATCCTCCTACTTGACCTCTTTCAGCTAAACCAACGAAACCGGCTCTACTAGTGCCGACACCCTCCATTGATTTGCTTCCAGAATCAAATTCTTCCACATATACGCCAGGTGATAAATATTCTGCCATGATATTTCTATTATTATATGCATATGCAAAGAATCAACAACGCATATAAAAATAGTACCTCCTTTCATTATAAAACAAAATCACTATGGTTAGTATACCATGTATTTCCCATTTTGTCAACACTTTTTTGGAAATTTTTCAAATTTTTTTTTCCAAACAAATATTCACGCTATAACATTTTTATTGTACAAATAAATATTTATACATTTCAAAACTAGAAACTGCATGGCTTAAGCACATATTGTATACCACAGTTCTTGATTTATTTTCATATGTGGGGAACGGCGATTCGTCATTCCGTGGATAAAAAAATCGGAACGCATTCACGGCATTCCGATTTATATTCTTATTTAATATATCTAAATGAGTTATTTATTCTTAGGGGTTTTAGTTGTATAAGTTTTAATAAACTCGTCTTTGCGTTTGGTAAAAACAATACCATCACTCTCGGACTTTGTATACACCCCCGCCGAAACGGTTGCATGGAACTTATATCCACTAGCGATAATTCCACACACTACAACACTAATAATTAAAGCTATAAGAAATGCCATACGTTCACCCCCTACGAACCTAAGAAAAAGTTTATAATAAACGTTAGTATGACGGTTAGCACTGCCCCAAAACCTATCAACTTAGGTAGGCTTAGAGGGAGTATTCCTGCAACCTTACCTGACTGCCCATTTACCACAAAAGTGTAAAACTTATCGTTGTACTTGCAATTTAAAAACCACACTGGCAATAGTGAATATTCCCATTCAGTCTTTAGGATATCTACACTCTTGTTAGTCACCTCTAGGGCATCGTAATGGGTATCGCCTTTAAGTATGCTAATAGCACCATTTTCGGCACGTTTTTTTATATTAGGGAAAGCCTCGGCTTTGGTAACGTCGTACTTATCGGCATAGAAACCACTTAGGTACGACATAGAAAAAGGCTGTAGTTTAGTGTAGTCAAAGGGTTCAATGGCTTGCATTAAGCCGTCATCAATCTTCTTTTCGCCATCGTTTGGGATACCCCTAAACTTAATCTTAGCCTCTCTAACTACATGGTATTCTTCGGTAGTGGTATATTCAAACTGTGCATCAGACCTATGTTTAATCTTCTTACCGATAGCGTTTATATATGCGTTGGTGTCGCAGTCTGCCAACCAAAATGGCACATATAGACCCGTCATCTTTTCCAAAGTCTTCTTAGACTTAAAGTCGGATGGAGCGAAAAACTTCTTATCGCACCAGTCCTTAAAAATCTGTTCAGCCCTGTTTCTGTCTATGCTAAAGGGTATTAGACGGCTAGGTTTAAAGTCCCCAGAGAGCCTACCCTTTAGGGTTACGGGGTTGTGACAGTAACAGCAAAAAGTAGCAGAGGTCTGCTCATCAGCGATTATTTCAGCACCACAACTGTTGCAAACATAGAGGTTGTTGTGTTCTGCGAAGTCCTCAGTAGCTTGAGTTTCCTCCACATTTTGGGAGAGGTCTTGATTTTCTATATCAGCATAGATTTCTTGTATCTGCTGTTGTGTAAAAGACGACATACACCACTCACAGTCATAGCCTTGCTTTTCGGGTGAAAACCTAATATCTCCGCCACAGTTGGGACACTTATATTGTACTGTATTAGACAATTTAAAAAATTCCTCCTATATGTATTCAATCGGAACGACTATTGCCGTTCCGTACAACTATGCTTTTTTGCTACCGCAATTCATACAGAAAGCACCAGTGTTCTTAGCACCACAAGAACAAGTCCACTCGTTGCTGTTAGCGGATGGCTTAGGACTGCCACAGTTCATGCAGAACTTACCAGTGTTCTTAGCACCGCAAGTGCAAGTCCACTCGTCAGTGGATGGTTTAGGGCTACCGCAGTTCATACAGAATTTACCTGTATTCTTAGCACCACAAGAGCAAGTCCATTCACCAGCAGGAGCGGGTTTCTTGCTACCGCAGTTCATACAGAAGTTACCAGTGTTAGTAGCACCACATGAGCAAGTCCATGAGTTTGCGGAGTTCTGTTGTGGTTGTTGCTGTTGCTGTTGTGGCTGTGATTGTGGCATATTCTGTACAAAAGCACTAGACGCTCCCATAGCCATATTTACACCCATAAAGCCGTTTACTGCACCGTTGCTGTTAGCACCAGCGGACTGTATTCCTTGTGCTATAGCGGAGTTCATATATCCTGCACTTACAGATGGGTCACTCATCATAGCACCTTGATTTCTCATGTTTATGAGTTTCTTACTTTCGTCGTCGTAGTTAATGGATGCTATACCAACGGATGCTACTTCTATGCCTCTGCTTTCGTTCCATTCTTTGTCTAGGCACTCGGACATATACTTTGATAGTTCTCTACCCTTAGAAGATATTGCCGAAATTCTAATGCCATCCACGGACATCTGTGCTATAGCAGACTGCAATGCACACATAAACTCATCAAGGTACTGTGCATTTATATCGGATATTTCTACTACATCTTTGTTTTTAGGTACAGCCTCAGCGAAGAACTTTAGGGGGTCAGTTATCTTGATAGAGTAAGTACCGAAACATCTTAGGAATAGTTCAGCATTGTAGAAGTTATCGAAATAGTTAAGAGGTGTCTTAGTGCCGAACTTTATGCCTTTAATTTCCTGTAGGTTTATGTAGAAAACTTCCTGTGACTGTGAGGGTTGTCCGCCGTACTTAATTCTGCTGAAAGTATCCTTTACAGCACTCTTTAGTTCGCCATTAAACATGGATGGTGAACTGGATAGGTTTACAGTGTAGTAACCTTCTTCTGCGGAGTAGTCCACGATTTTTCCGCCGTCCACTAGTAACATCATTTGGTTTACGCCTACATGGATTGTAGAACCATTAGAGATGATATTACTACTGCCTCTCTTATTAGATGACCTTTTATTGGATACTTGCACACCCCTACACATAACGGTAGTATCCCCCATGGATGCGGGTTCTATAACGTCAAGCCATTGGTCGGCTAAACCGCCACCTACTGCACCAGCAACTGCTTTTATAATTCCCATAATAATAATCATGCTACCTAAATAGTAGCAAACTCCTTTCATTAAAGTATAATAATAGATATAATTGCCTTTTAGGATATTATATCACTTATAAACATATTTGTCTAGATTATATTAAAAATTTTATAGAATTTTGCCGTAGCACAGCAAAAAGACAATTTTCCGTTTTCCTAATGTTTGTGAAAAAAACTTAAACGTTTTACTATAAAATGTACACTAATGCACATGAAAAAGATTGTGCAGTATTACTATTGACTTATACTTCCATATATGTTAGACTATCAATAAGATGAATGGGTAAATGTATATCTATTTTTGGGAGGTGTTTTTATGAAACTATTTGATAAAAAAGAAAAAGAAAAGATTAAAAAGGTAGTTAAACCTCAAGAAAAAGAAGAAAAGTCTACTGATAAGGAACTAACTCTAGACCAAATGGATACCGTAACTGGTGG
>CAYXNU010000020.1:2093-4790 GCA_964466485.1 uncultured Ruminococcus sp. | reverse complement strand
TAACCTACAAGGAGGTATTTACCATGAACAAAGATTTAGAAAACAAGGATGTTAAGCCTACTACTGATAACGACGAAATCAGCCTAGATGAGCTAGATGACGTATCAGGTGGAGTTGCTACCTCAACTAGAAAACCACACTAATGGTTGGCTGAATGTTTGTATAGATATATTATCATGAGATGTTGACTAGAGATGGTAGTCGCCTATGTGTATACATAGGTGGCTACTATTTTTTATGCTATTATAAACTTTCTATAAAAAAAGCGGAACGGCAAATAACCGTTCCGTAAATATAATATATAATATTAATTATGCTATTATGCTTTTAAAGTTTTCAATACACCAACAGTCCATGACACTGGAAGTTTCTTAGTATTTTCGTCCACGTTGGTTAATAGGCTTTGTCCTACTGGTATGATATACTGAACTTTAAAGCCATTGTTTTCTAGTTCGTCAACTATGCTTTGCTTAGTCCATGCAGTTTCGCAAACGTTAAAGTTTTGCCAACCTATAGTATTTTTCAAAGGAACATCTACAGCGATGTTAGGCACGTCTATAATAGCCACACCGTTCTCGGAGAGGTGTTCAAAAATCTTTTTGTATACTGCTTTTCTGTCGGCGTAGTTTAGGTAGCTTAGGTATCTAAAGCAAGTGATAACGTTGTAAGTACCGTCCACGTCGGCTGTAAGCAAGTTAGACTTTTCGCATTCGCCGTGCTTAGCACACTCAGTAGATACGCTAGTATCCCCGAAAGAAACGTCTAGGAGTTGGAGTTTAGCGTTCTCGAACCTATCTTCTATTATAGAGGACACGTTCTGTAGAATGATGTAGTCTAGGCACTTTAGAACGTCAGGGGTGTACTTAGTTTCAAGGTACTTTTTAAAGTTAGGAACGTCCTTACAGAAAGTACTAATATCCTCGTTGGAAGTTAGCAAACTCTTTTTGGACTTCTTTAGAGTTTCGCCCCATGCCTTTAAAGTGATAGGGTTTACTCTGTAGCTGTCTTCTGTGAAACTTTCAATATAGTCCACTATATGGTAAGAGTCTAGCTTGTCGTTTAGGCGGAGGATGTTAATATAGTCTGTGTACTGGGAGTAGTTATCTCTAACTTTTTCCATAGCAGACTTTAAGCTTTCGCTGTCAGGGGAAGTAATTTCGCCCATAGCACAGTAGCTTACTATTTCGGATAGCCCACAGAATTCAGTGGAAACTACAGGTATAGCGTTCTTTAGAGCCTCTAAACCAGCCATAGGGTAGGCCATATTTACGTCTGTAGTGGATGGCACTAGTAAGCAGTCTATCTTAGTAAAGAATTCCTCTGTGTGTTTCTTGTCTTGCATACCTACGGATATGTTACAGTTTTTAGCATTGCTTAGGGTTTCAGGGACTGGTACTTTTTTGTACTTCCAAACTATTTCAAAGTTGGTATCTTCCATAGATTGCACCAACTCGCAGAGTAGGTTTACACCGTTAGCCTCTAGGAGTTCGCTGTCGCTAGGGGATGTTTCAAAGCCCACAGTAAAGTTATCCTTGTTGAAAGTTCTAGTTTTGGTGTAGAGCCTATTGCCGTTGACTGTAGGTAGTGCAACTGTAGGCTCATGGAAACCGTTTTCCACTAGGGAGTCACTAGCCTTTTTAGTCTGTACTAGGTAGCTGTGAAGTCCTAAATCGTTTAGATATTTCAACTGCTTGATAGTATCCTCGTCTAAGCCGTTTAGAGGGGTCTGTCCATTTAGCTTGAATATAGACCTATACTTTAGTGCAGAGCCGTTGTCTACTGTAGCTATATCTAGGGAAGTGTCACAGAACACGCAAACCCTAGGGTTGATAGCGTCTAGGTACTGCCCAAAACCTTTTTCGGGTAGGCATATAACGTCGTAGTTCATTACGGGTCTAGTTAGCATAGGCTCTATAGTGATAAACTTTAGGTTGTAGTTACTAGACTTCTTTAAAGTCATGTATAGCCAAAAAGCCTCTCTGTTGGTGCTGTTTACGTCTAGTAAAAAGCCTTTGCAGACTATAGCTATAATCTTCTTAGCATAGGATACTCCCATGCCTAGCAACTGCTGTTTTAGAGTGTTTTTATACACTTTGCCCCATTCTTCTAAAGTAACGCTATCCTTAGACTTTAAGCTTTCATCGTTGGAGAGTTCAACGTATATCATCTCATTGACTTCTTTGCACTCGCTAAGTGATGACACAGCCTTGCGTTTTTCGGGGTTCACACTACGGATGTAATCGTTAAGGTCTTTGTTAGTCTTTTGGATAGAGTTTATACAGCCATCCAATATTGCAACTTCGCCTTGTTGAAGTTTGTTAATTCTAGTCTTAAGAGCGTCATTCTGTTGCACCACAGCTGTTAGTTTAGTTTCCAAAGATAGTAACTTTTTATTAATTTCCTCTAGGGAATCACTGGTATCATCGAAACTTTTTACAACATTCTTGTTAAATTCGTTTTGGCTATCACCAAAAGTTTTAAGGGGGTCGGCTTTACGCTTAAATAGCCCTTTGCTGTCTGAATCGTTTTCCGAGTAAGTGTTGGTAAGGCTTGAGAGTTTAGCCTTGTTAGTAATGTAGTCTTTTTCTTCCAAAAGAAGCACCTCCATAGTTAAATAATAATAGGTATATATTAATCTGTATGGAACGACTATTTGCCGTTCCGTGTACAGTGTTAATATCGAATTTATAAATTTTT
>CAYXNU010000020.1:0-1993 GCA_964466485.1 uncultured Ruminococcus sp. | reverse complement strand
AAATCCAACAAGAAAGAGTAGTTTTCTATATACATTAAGTCCATCTTTAGCTTGTCGTAAGGGGTGGTGTCGTACTTACCAGTAACTTGAGCATAGCCAGTCAACCCAGCCTTGACGTACAACCTAAAGTCAAACTCTGGCATAGTGTCGTGGTACTTTTCGCTAAGTTCAGGACGTTCAGGTCTAGGGCCTACCAAAGACATATCCCCTTTGAGAATGTTAATTATCTGTGGTAACTCATCTAGGCGGTACTTTCTAAGCACTGCCCCAACCTTAGTAATTCTAGAGTCGTCATCTTGAGCGAGTTGCGGAACACCGTTCTTTTCGGCATTTTCTATCATGCTACGGAACTTGTATATTTGAAACTTCTTACCATTTTGGGTAAGCCTAGTCTGTTTGTATAGTATAGCACCGCCGTCGTCGAGTTTTATAGCTATGGCACAGAATAGCATAACTATAGATATAGGAATCAACACGACTAGCGACACCAAAATATCGAAACTTCTTTTAAGTAGCCTTTGCTCAAAGGATAGCCCACCGTTTCGACTAAGTATTAAAGGGGTATCGAACAGTGTAACATCGTCGGCACTACGAGTAATAATATCCGATATAGAGGGGGTTATATATGCCCTCTTGTGGTTCTTAAAGCAGTACTTAATAAGTTTACTCTTAATGCTGTGGTCTATATCGCATATGATAACGGAGTCATATTCTTCCATTTCCTTGATAGCATTCTTAAGCCCCGTGGATATGCACACCGCCTTGCATATTATGTACTTGTCGGTTCTAAGGCTCATCTTTTGCACAAGGGTTTGTGCGTTCTTAGAGCTGTCATAGATAAGTATCATCTTTCTAGGCGGATACAACTTCCTAAACAGTCGGGATATAGTCCACGTCCAAACGACAGCAATAGCCAAATCTATAAATGTTAAAAGGAGCATGGGTTCTACTGGCATGAGTTCCTTACCGATAAGACTTATTTGAAAGTACTCGATAGCATTCGTACAGACTATAGATATTATCTGCGAATACAAGGCGTCCTCTACTTTGAGATACCAAACTTTAAAGCTACCATAAACTTTCATGAACAAGACCATTATTAGTGAGTATATTCCTATCAATACCCAGTGACCTTTTCTATAGTAGTCAAACACAGGGTGACCTTTTACAGTAACGTCAACATAGTAGGTATACCATACATAGGCAAAAGCCCCCACCAATGCCAACATCAATATGAACGAAGTAAAAAATGATATTATTCTTTTAAACTGTTCTTTATTATCCATATAGTCAACTCTTTCTATAAAAATATTTTAAACTATTCAATCTAACGCTATGTTTAATATTATATCAAATATGCGATAAAAGTCAATACACTAGTTTTATTAAAAAAAAAAAGAGCAGAACAACGGGTTCTGCAGATTATAAAAAAAATAAAAAAATGTGTAGAACAAAAGAAAGGAGACAACAAAACGAGTGTTACATTATGTTTAAACTCCACGAACCACTACCTATATAGGTAGCCTCGGACGAATAACATCAATCAAATTAACACTGTACATATTATACAGTATATTTGGGAAATCGTCAATAGGAAATTGTTAAAAAAAGTTTTTTCGTCACAATTACACAAGTATTATGGTGCAAATTTGGTGAAATAGATAAAAGTTTACTACTCTTTTTGTTAATTTAACACTAGTTCAATAAATTTTTCTGTAAAGATAATCCATTTTAGTTAAAAATATACAATATCTACATATCATCCAAAAAGTTCTCGTAATCTCCCGAAAATTTTCTTATTTTTACATTCTCTACTACTTGACTTTTTATAGAAAAAGGAGTATAATCAAAAAAGGAAAAAATTATATTGGAGGATGTTCTATTATGAATATTAAAAAAATTATCGCAAGTGTTGTATCTGCTGTATTAGTAGGTACTACTATGGCAGTTTCCACTGCTGTTACTGCTAGTGCTGACACTATAGGTCAAGCAT
>CAYXNU010000019.1:7745-13332 GCA_964466485.1 uncultured Ruminococcus sp. | reverse complement strand
AGTCCTTAGGTGTAGGGTAAATATTTTGTCTCCAATGGACTTTTTTTTGCTATGTAACTTTAGTATCAGTAAGTTTATATATTTCATAGAAAGTTCCTCCTCTATGGTACTATTATAGCAAGTTTCCCGACCTAATACAAGCTTAATGGGCTAAGCATAAATTTAATTCTGTATTGACAAAATTACCTTAGCATGGTATAATAATTTTAGTGAATATGACGTTAGAGTTATCCAAACTTTAACACTATAATTTGAATGGAGGGTGTCCCCCTATTTGGGAGATTAAGTATTATTAGACTATGATAGAAGATAATTACAAGATATGCAAAGATTCAGTGTTATCTGCTTACGATGAGTTTTGTAGCACATCAAAGCTTTTGGGTAAGACTGTAAACTCTGCTATTAGAGAACATATTGAAAATATCAAAAAAGAAAAGTTCCACCTAATGATAGTTGGTGAGGCTAAGAGCGGTAAGTCCACATTTATTAACGCTTTCCTAGGTAAAGAAATCCTACCTATGGACGTGCAACAGTGTACCAGTTCTATTATCGAAGTATGTCACAGCGACAGCTTTAAATTGATAGCTACTAGAGCCGATGGCAAACAGTATGCCCTTAGTGGTGAAAAAGAAGTGCAAACTTTTCTAAAGGGTACTGCTTCCCTACAGGAACAGTATAGAAGAATACCTGTTACTACTATTAACAATGAAATAATCTTGCGTTACAAGGGTGCGCCTATCAAGAGGGCTAGTCTTAACAAGTTCCTAGACGATATGGATAAACTTAACTACTACAACCTAGAACGCACCGAGTACAGAAGATTGATAGAAAGTTACATAGAGGAAACTAATAAGAATTGGCAATCGCTAGTTATCAAGATTGAAATACAGTGTCCTATATCCGAGGCTATGAAAGGTATAGTTATCATAGATAGCCCTGGTGTAAACGCCGAGGGTAACGTTGGCGAGGTAGCCGACAACTACATCGACAAGGCTAACGCTGTAATATTCGTTAAGTCCCTAAACGGTCAAGCGGTTGAGTCTACATCCTTTACAAACTTCCTAAAGACCAAAAGCGGTGACAGAAACAAAGATACTATGTTCCTAGTATTAACTGGTATATCCAACATGAGCGACGAGGAAGTGGAAAGACTATACGGTCAAGCGTGTGAAATATTTAACAATATATCATCCGAGAAGATAGTTTGCGTGGATAGTAAAGTTCACCTATTCTTAAACAAGTGCAAAGCTATCGGTGACCCAGACGGTATAGACGAATTTTTCGACAAGTTGGCTGACGAAAAGAAGTCTTTCGACTCTGCTGAAATGTGTTGGCTACGTTCTAGGGGAAATCTAGAAAAGTTTGAAACCCTTATGAATAACAAGTCACGCTTTAATGACGTTCACAAGGTTATTGAAAAGTATGCTCAAACTGCTAGATATATCGCCCTTATAGACACCATAGAGAATATCATTAAAGAGTATACTAGATATCAGGTAATATTAAAAGACAAAAAGACTGTTCTAAAAGCCTCTAAGGGTAGCCGTGACGCTCTTGCTAGAAACGTTTCCGACAAGCAAGACAGAATGTCTAACCTAAAGAATGTACTCTATGAACAGATTGACAGCATATATAAAAAGTACGGCAACCTAGACGGTGAAATCGAAAAGGGGTGCGAAAAGCTTAGGCAACAGTACAGAAAACAAACAGAATTTTATAAAAGCCTAGGCGAAAACGAAATTACAGACGCTACCTTTGTAGACTTAGAAACTTTCACCGCTAGAATAATAGACGATTTTAAGGTATTCCGTGACGAATACGGCAAAAAGATTATTACAGAGTTTAACCAAAAGTTAGCCTCTACTACACAGAATAAAGAACATTTCGCCTTTGAGTTCTTTGAGCCTAACTTCACTCAATCCGACTTTAAAAAGATTAACGAGGAGGCTCGTATCCAAACAGAGGGCTACACCGACGTTGAAAGAGGTGCTTGTTTTAATCGCCTTGAAAAAGAACACTATCATCACAAGTCCGAACACGTTAAGTTGGTCTTAAAGTACATATCCGAGGAGTTTGACTCCATATGTAATAGCATGAAACAAAACTTATACGATTACCTAGAAATGTGTTGCAAAATATATCGTGATAAGCTTGTATTCAACATGGATGACGCTAAAAATGAGTACGACAAACTAGTCAACGAAAAGGAAACTATGGACGATATGCAAGGTGCTATGGATACCTGTGACAGCCGTATTAACGTTATAGACCAAAATATCGAAACCCTTAACGCTTTAAAGAAGGAGATTGATACCTATGTACACGGTTAATGTTAGTACACCTTTAGTTAAACAGATTGATGACAAGGTTACAGTGATTATTAACAATATTAGAGATAAGGCTAGAAAACTTTTAACCAACTGCCAAACCTATGAGGAACTCTCCCAAAAGTTGGATGAGTATATAGTTTCTTGTTGCGACGCAGAAGTTAGAAGTATTTCCTCTAGTATGTATTTTGATTTATATGGGCAAACCTCTAAGTCTAGGATATTCTCTGACCCTGAACTAGTTAGCGAATTTTACGCCCTAGATATGAGAAACTATCTCAATGAGAATTGCCAATTTAAGATAGAAAACCACTTTTCTTGTAAGTATAGCGACCGCCAAAAGTTGGGGGCTATAGTCGGTGGAGGTATTGCTTTAGGTGGCTCTTTAATATCCATAGGGCTATTGTTACCGATAGGTATTTTGCCATCTGTTGTAGTTGGTGCTGTATCCTACCCTATAACTTTTAAAACTATCGAAAAGAATAACTTAACTAACTATCTAGTCAGTGTTGAGTTATACCTAAAAGAACTTCAAGCTAACTTTAACAACTGGGTTCAAAACTTTGAAACTTTCTACTGTAGCACTATAGAAGATATGCTTTGCAAAGTAAACTACTATAAACACAGGTAGAAAACATTAAACTTACTAAGTGTTTCATATTGTCTTATTTTATAGTCAATATTAAATATATAATATACACATCTGAAAGGATTGATTAACTATGAAGAACATTCTATTTGTAGCTTCCGAGTCAACACCATTTATTAAAACTGGCGGACTTGCTGACGTTGTAGGCTCTTTGCCAAAAGAACTAGACCCAAAAGAGTTTGACGTTAGAGTTGTAATTCCTAACTATTCTTGTATTAAAGAACAGTTTCGTAAAGATTTCCACTACATAACAAACTTCTATATGGATATGGGTAAACATCCACTAAATGAATACGTTGGCATATTTGAGTACCAATATCAAGGAATTACTTTCTATTTTATAGACAATGAAAAGTATTTCAAGTCCGATACTCCTTACTCCGATAACACACGTTTTGAAATAGAAAAGTTTACTTTCTTTAGTAAGGCAGCGTTAGCAATACTACCTGTAGTGCATTTTCGCCCAGATATCATCCACTGCCACGACTGGCAATCGGGACTAGTTCCAGTATACCTAAACACTATGTTTAACCAAAACCCATTCTTCCAAGGAATAAAAACTATAATGACTATCCACAACTTAAAGTTTCAAGGTGTATGGGATATCGAACACTTTAAGTATCACACTGGCTTACCTGAGTACGTCTATGCACCTGATAAGATTGAGTATACCCCTCAAAACTACTGGTACAAAAAGAACGCTAATATGCTAAAGGGCGGTATGGTCTACGCTAATATGATTACTACTGTTAGCAACACCTACGCTAATGAAATCCAAACACCTTACTATGGCGAGGGCTTAGACGGTCTAATCCGTGCTAAAAACAACTGCCTATGCGGTATAGTAAACGGTATAGATTACGACGCATTTAACCCCGCTACCGATAAGGATATCTACACCAACTACAGCGTGAAAAACTTTAGAAAAAAGAAAGTCGAAAACAAACTAAAACTACAAGCAGAACTAGGCTTACCTGTAGATAAGGATAAGATGATGTTCGCTATAATCTCTAGATTGACAGACCAAAAAGGTTTAGACTTAATCAACTGTGTAATGGATGGCATTATCGATGAGAACGTTCAACTAGTAGTAATCGGTACTGGTCAACCTGAATACGAACAGATGTTCCGCCACTATGCATGGTGCAACCACGAAAGAGTTTCCGCTAATATCTACTACTCCGATACCCTAGCCCATAAGCTATACTCCGCCGCTGATGCTATGCTTGTACCATCTAAGTTTGAACCTTGTGGATTAACTCAACTAATCTCCCTAAGATATGGTACTGTTCCTATCGTTCGTGAAACTGGTGGTCTTAAGGATACTGTTCAACCTTACAATGAGTATGAAAGCACTGGTAATGGTTTCTCATTCTGCAACTACAACGCCCATGAGATGTTAAACATCATTAACTATGCTAAGCATATATATTTCACTCGCCGTGACGAATGGGATAAGATGGTTGAACGTGGCATGAAAGCTGACTTCTCATGGAAAGAATCCGCTAAAAAGTACGAAGAACTATACAACAGAATCTAAGGGATTTATTGATATATATAAAACTAAATATTGCACTATATGGAACGGCGGTTTGCCGTTCCGTTTTTTTAACTATGTTATTAATATTTTTTTAACAATTCCATGGTATAATATTATATTAACAAAAAAAAATCTTAGGAGGTTATATCTATTATTAATAAGTATGTAAAGTGTGTATCGCACTTGCTTTTAAAACCCGACTGGACTAAGTTCTATAGGCTACATAGAGTATTCTTAAAGTTTAAAGAGCCACACATAACTAAGCCCATATACACACGCTATGATAAAACTATCAAGGCTGGAAAGTACTCCGTACCCGTGAGAATATACCCCTACAGACAGGACTCCAAAAACGTTTTGGTGTATATACATGGTGGTGGTTGGGCTACCGAAAATATCAACACATACAACAAGACTTGCCGAAACCTATCCATAAACTGTAAGAGTACCGTTATAGCCATAGACTACAGCCTATCCCCAGAGAATAAGTTCCCAAAGGCTACCCATGAATGCTATGTAGTAGTACAGAGCATTATATCTAAAATGCGAAAGAAAGGCAAAAAAGTCATACTCATTGGCGACAGTGCAGGGGGAAACTTGTGTGCAGTGGTGTCGCTTATGTGCCGTGATATGTACTCCCCTATGCCCGACAAACAGATACTTCTATACCCCGTGACCTACTACGACTACACCGAAACTTCTCCATTTAAGTCCGTGCATGAAAACGCTACAGACTATATACTAACATCTAAACGTATGCACGAATATGTAACACTCTATGCAAACTCCCCTAAGGATTTCACAAACCCATACTTTTCGCCACTATGTGCCAAAGACTTCTCCAACCAACCCGATACCCTAATAGTAACAGCCCAATTTGACCCCCTATGCGACGAGGGCGAATGCTATGGCAAAAAGCTATCTAGGGCTAATAATAGAGTTAAAGTTATAAGGATTAAGAACGTTATGCATGGCTTTTTTGTACACGATAAAAAAGCTAGGTTAAAGACTTATACATTAATAAACCAGTTTTTAAAATAGATAATCTTAAGGATATTTTTCACATTAACG
>CAYXNU010000019.1:0-7645 GCA_964466485.1 uncultured Ruminococcus sp. | reverse complement strand
TAAACGTTAAAATAACTCGGAAAGGATTTTCAATGTAATGGATAGAATAATACAGAAAAAAAAGTCTTGGAGTAGGCTAGACAATGCAGCTAAGATTTTCCCATCTACTATTGAAAAAACAGATACTCGTGTGTTTAGGTTCTACTGTGAACTTACCGAAGAAGTTAAACCCAAAGTCTTACAGTCTGCTGTAGAATGTACCCTAGAAACTTTTCCAAACTTTAAAATGGTTATGAAAAAGGGTATATTTTGGTACTACCTTGAGGAAAGCGATATAGTCCCAAAAGTGACTATCGAAAATAGAGCAGTCTGTTCACCTATATACGACGACAACAAAAAAGACTTGCTATTTAATGTAACATACTACAATAACAGAATAAACTTAGAAGTATACCATGTAATTACAGACGGCACTGGTGCTTTGCACTTCCTACAGAATATAGTATCTAACTACCTAGTGGAAGCCCACAAGGAAAACTTTAAGAACAACATTCCCATAGTGGACGACGCTACTGTAACTCAACGCAACTCCGATAGTTTTCAAAAGTACTACGCTAGAAACAAATGGAACAAGGCTGAACCTAAAACTAAAGCCTATAACTTAAAGTTGGAAAAACGTGATGCCGAATGTGTACAAATTATAGAGGGTATAGTATCCACTAAGCAAGTAATAGATATATCACATACCTATGGCACTACCTTGACGGTATATCTAACGGCTATATTTATAAAAGCCATATCCAAAGAGATGACAGTTCAACAGATGAAAAAGCCTGTAGTAATTATGGTACCTGTAAACCTTAGGACTTACTTTCCATCTGAAACCGCTAGAAACTTCTTCGGAATGATAGGTGTATCCTATGACTTTTCTAAGTATGACGACTCTTTGGAGAGTATTATTAGGCGTGTGGACGAATCTTTTAAACATGAACTCACTAAGGAACAGCTTATCATTAGAATGAATAACTTCGCCTCTTTGGAAAGAAACCCCTTTGTTAAGATAGTCCCTAGACCTATAAAGAACGTTGTGTTACGTCTTAGTAGGCACATTAAAGACCTTAACGAAACCGCTGTAATATCCAACATAGGTAAAGTTTCCATGCCAGAAATCCTTGACCCATACATAGATAAGTTTGGTGTATTGATAAGCACTCTAAAGATACAACTATGTATGTGTTCGTACAAGGATAACTTACAGATAGGTTTTACGTCAGCGTTTTTAAGCACAGATATACAGAAAAACTTCTTTAGGGAGTTGTCATCTCAAGGGGTTGAAATAGAGATTAGAACGAACGACTACTATTCCGCACAGCCCCAAAACTTAGAAACCCCCTCTAAAGATACCACTAAAACATCCAAACGTAAGAATAAAAAATCCAAACGCAAAAAGGGGTGATATATTTTGATGTATTGTAAAAAGTGTAAAGTATCCGTGAATGGCTATAAAAAGTGTTGCCCATTGTGTCAAGGTACGCTACTAGGCGAACCCTCCTCGGATGCCTACCCAAAAATAGAACAGCCTAGGTACAGCAGACACTTCCTAATTAGGCTAGTGAGTTTCATAGCTATAAGCCTAGCCGTGATTTGCATATTTGTAAATATCATGCTACCCACTAGAATATACTGGTGTATCTTTGCGGTAGCTGGGATATTCTGTCTTTGGCTTACTGCCATGATAGGTATCATCTATCGAAAGCGACTAATATCTAACATTATGCTACAGCTGTTTATAATAACCATTATGTGTTTCTGTTGGGATAAGTTTACAGGGTGGCACAAGTGGTCTATAGACTTTGTTTTGCCGTGTTCGTGTTTTGCCTCCACGGTAGCGATATGTGTACTATCTATTATAAAAAAGCTACCCAAAAACGAATACATGATATACTTAATCATCAATGGTGTATATGGGCTAGTGCCTTTAATATTCATAGTTAAGGGGATTTTAAACGTGATATACCCCTCGGCTATATGCACAGCTTTGAGCATAATCTTAGTGTCTGCGATATTTCTATTTTACGGTAGAAGTGTCAGCGAAGAAATTTCTAAAAAGATGCACCTATAATTAATGAACGGCTATTTGACGTTCCGCCGTTAAAAATATATATAAGGAGAAAACCTATGCAACAACAAAAATACATTGCACTAACCTTTGACGATGGTGCAAACTACACAACCACCGTGCCTATGCTCGATGTGTTAGAAAAGTATAACGTAGTAGCGTCATTCTTTGTGTGTGGAAAAAACTTAAATGATACCACTAAAGCCATCTTGCAAAGGATGTCCGCTATGGGTTGCGAAGTGGCTAACCATTCGTACTCCCACGCAAACATGGCAGAACTATCCCCTAAGGATATTCTCAAGGAAGTGGAAGACACCTCTAGGCTTATACTGGAATACACAGGCAAACCCCCTAAGTTTTTCAGACCCCCATACATAGCACTAAACCAAACCATGTTCGATACTATAGGTTTGCCATTCATAGAGGGTTATGGTTGCACAGACTGGGAAGATTCTGTATCCGTGGAAGAAAGAGTTGACGGAATAGTAAACCATTCTCAAGATGGAAATATTATACTTCTCCACGACTTAGAGGGCAACTCTAAAACCGTACAAGCCATAGATATCGCAATACCTAAACTTCTTTCCAGTGGCTACACCTTTGTGACGGTTTCACAACTATTTGAACTCAACCACATAGAACCCCTACTACACAGCAACGCTATATACTCCAACGTGAACGCCCCTAGGATATGTGCATGGTAAAAGAGGTAATACATATGCAAAAGAAAATCCATAGGAGAACTATACTAGTAGCAATAGTATCCATGCTAGTACTGGGAACTATCTTTGAATGTATAGCATACACACAGTATAAATCCACTTGCGAAAAAGAGTTGCAATCTGTAGCTAAAGCGATACTATCACAGCAAAGCACCCCCGACGATATTAACAACGCTATAAACTCCATTGTGGGCTACAACGTAAGAACTACCTTTATATCTTTGGATGGCACAGTAACCTATGACAGCTACATAGATACTTCTACAATGGAAAACCATTCCACACGCAAAGAGTTTGTAGAGGCTTTAAGTTTCGGCTATGGCGAAGATACTAGGTACTCAAAAAGCTTACAAGAAGATACTTACTATTATGCCATACAGCAAAGCAACGGTGTAATAAGGTTTTCCCGAAACGTAAAGGGCATACTCTTAGAGTTTACGAGTAGTCTTCCAACGGTAGGGATAGCTTTTCTAGTAGTAACCCTACTAGCAATGATACTATCTGTAGAACTATCTAAAAGCACCGTAAAGCCCATAAACAACCTAGTGTCGCAGTTGGATACTTTCAACGAGGATATTAACAAGTCCCCACAAGATATAGTTGCTGAATACCCAGAACTAGAACCCATAGCTAAAACCGTCCAAACGCTAGTAAACAGAATACAACACTACATTCAAAACATTCGAGAACAGAAAGACCGCATACACCTAATAACTGACAACATGGTCGAGGGCATGATAATATTAGACGAAAAGAACGCTATACTATCCATAAACAGAAGTGCTATAAAAATATTAAACCCTAATTTCACCCCTAATGAAAATTCTAACTTTTTGGAACTCACCCACAACGAAACACTACTACAAGCCCTTAACGATATAAAACAAGAACAGAACATTAAAAAAGCTATCGCACTAGATGGCAACCACTACAAAGCCTACATCCACTGGACGGAAAATATACACGGTACTATTATACTTCTAGTGGATATTACAGAAACTGTAAAGGCTGAGGGTGTCCGCCGTGACTTTTCCGCAAACGTATCCCACGAACTAAAAACCCCCTTAACTACTATTAAGGGGTTCGGTGAACTATTTGAAAACGGTCTGCTAACGGATGTGGAAGACGTTAAAAAGTACGGTGCTATGATAGAACGTGAAAGCGAAAGATTACTATTCTTAATCAACGATATTATTAGGCTATCCGAAATAGAAGAAAAGACTGAAAAGGTTGTGTCACCTATAGACCTACGCAACAGCACAGAATACGCTATAAACCTACTCATTCCAAAAGCCCAAACTAAAGATATTTCCATAAAGTTGAACAGCCCTAAAAAAGTCATAGTAAACGCCCATGACGGCTACATGAACGAACTTCTAATAAACATCATAGACAATGCCATTAAGTACAACAAGGACGGTGGCTCTATAGATATAACCCTCCTTGAGGATTCCCACAAAGTAACTATATCCGTGGCGGATACTGGTATAGGTATATCCCAACAGGACTGCGAACGCATATTTGAGCGTTTCTATCGTGTAGATAAAAGCCATTCCAAAAAGATTGGCGGTACTGGTTTGGGACTATCTATAGTTAAGCATATAGTAAACTATCACAATGGAGAGATACATATTAAGAGTGAACTAGGTGTAGGCACTACCATATCGATAGATATTCCAAAAATGTAAATGCTCTACATGGGGTATTTTTACAGTGCTATAGGCAAGGATATATAAAACCTAGTCCCCTCGCCTAAGGTGCTATCCATCCTAATACTGCCATTGTGTACGGATACTATCTTTTTAACCATAGGAAGCCCTAAGCCGTTGCTGTTGGAGTTAGAGCGGTCTACCCTAAAGAACGGTTTCCAAACCTCGTTTAAGTCGTCCTTAGAAATGCCTATGCCGTTATCGAAAATATTACACTGTAGAATGTTATCCATCTTCTTTAGATATATATCTGTAGCCCCACCTTGAGAGCCATACTTAACGGAATTAGATAGCAAGTTTATGAACAACCTAACTAGCATTATTCTGTCCGCATGAACCATAATATTCTCATCCGCATGGATATTAATACTAATATTCTTCCCTAGACTTTCATACTCTATGAGTACCTCGTCTATGGTTATTTGTAGCAGTTCATTTATACAAAAATCCTCATAGTCCAACTTTTGATTAACACCGTCCAACTTAGCCAAAGCCGAAAGTTTGCTAGTAATATCGGAAATTCTGTTAGCTTGTGTAGATATCGCCTCTAGAGTTTCTTGCATTTCTTGAGGGTCATCTGTAAAGTCTTGAGCGTATTCGCAGTTGGATATTATCACAGCAAGAGGAGTTTTAATCTCATGGGATATATTTCTAGCAAACTGTTTTTCATTCTCAAAAGACTTTTCTAAGCGGTTGAACATTCTGTTAAAGGTTTTGCCAATCATTTGAATTTCTACTTCTGCGTTCTTGTTACCGTTGATTTCCACGTTTATTCTTTTAGATAGCGTATCGCTATCGCTAATGCGGTTTACACTGTTTATTAGTGTCTGTAAAGGCTCAAAGTAGCGGTTAATAATGTAGCGGTTTGCCACCGACACCACCACAAGGGTTATAGCAAACAGTATTATCGTAATGACTAAAACATCCCTAAAGGGTATGTGGTACTGACTAGTTATGACTATTATGCACATAGCCACAGCTAAAGTAATAGCAGTAGTCCTTAAGTTTAGATAGAATATTCTATCCCCTATGGACTTCTTTTTGCTATTGAGTTGCAATCTTAATAGGTTTATAAACTTCAAAACAATCACTCCCAAAATGCAGTTTAAAAAAACGGAACGGCAAATCGTCGTTCCGTACATTTCATATTAATTAATCTTTGGATAGTTCAACAGGTTCAAACCTTACACGAATCTTAGGTAACTTTTCAATAGTAGTGTAGCTGTTGTATAGTCCGTCCTCTGTGGATATATCATTTTCGCCAGTAGCTGGAGGAGCGAATATCTTTAGAGTCAAGTCGCACTCGGAAGTTAATGGCTTTTCAAAGAAAGCACTCATTAGGTCTATGGTCTTAGCCTTTGGTGACTTATAGAACCACTTGCCATTAATCTCTATCATCAAGTTAGAATCGTCCTCGAATACCAACTCACAGAAGTGAGGGTTTTTCTCAAAGTGGATAGGTATAGCTAAACCTTCAGCGTCTTCAGAACCACCCCACCTTAAAGTAGCAGGTAGAGAAACTTCCTCGCCTATAGTCATCTTAGGGGAGAACCATTCGTCATGGATAATCTCTTTGTAGGTCTGTAGTAGAGGTTGTTCTATACCGCAATCAGCGTTGTTAGGGTCTTCAATTTCAAGACCTAGCCTACCCCTATCCCTAAACTGGTACATAGTAAAGCTAGTAAACCATGTAGCGTTATCTTCTTTAAGTAGGTCACAGAAAGCCTTTACCATGTCAGCCTGTTCGTAAGCACCAGTAACGTCGCCATCGGAGTTAAACTCTGCCATAGACATAGGCTTAGCGACACCGCCATTTAGGTACTTAAATCTTTCAAAACTAGCCTTAGTCATATCGTAAGTAGCCTTAACGCTGTCACGCTTGTGAGAGTTTCCGCCACGTTCTGCAACGTCATAAGGCCAACCCCAGTGCAATGACATATACTTATCTACAGACCACATATCAGCAACGGGGAGCGTTTGAGCGAACTCTTTTTCTTTTTCCATTTCCTCGCTGTTAGGGTTTTCTATACCGCCTATGCAAACTATTGTAGATACGTTTGGAGCGTACTCTTTTAGTATGTTGCAGAATCTAACGAAGAAGTCAGCAACCTCTTGATAGCTACATCTCTTGTTGAATGAGAACCAGTTACCAGTAGCCTCGTGGTTAATTCTTAACATCATGCGACCGAATGGCTTTAAATCTTTCGCAATAGCTATCAAATGCTCATCGGATACGTTTGGGTCTATGGTTAAAGTTAGCGTAACGTCTTGTCCGTGCTGACGGATTTCACGCATATAGTTAAAAGGCTCTACAGACTTGTCGCCATTGCCTACCAAACCGCCCTTGTAAGTAAAGTAGTCGTCATAGGGGTAGTCCCATGCAAAAGATACATCTGGGGAAGCGTGAGCCACACTAGCACGTTCAGGGAAGCCCTTATCTAGTGGATAGTAGCAGTACATCAAGCTAATACTTCTGTGGGGTCTGCCTAGCTTGTGTAGAATGTAATCTTGATTTACATATTCGCCTCTTTCGCTACCGTCGCCCAAATCCACGGAACAAGTAGCTTTACCCATATGTATAGCATATAATTTTTGATTCAACATAACCAAATCCTTTCTAAATGTAAATGTAAACGTTTTTATTTCTAGCTATAAAAACTTGACGGAAAGCCTCCGCCTAGAAGATAGTTCCAAAAGTTAGTCACCTATTAAAGCACCCCTCTTAGACTTTGGCTTTTTAGTAAGAACAGTTAAAGCCTTGTTTTGGTTTTCGATAGTTACATCTGTAAGCATTCCACCGAACTCCCCGTCTAGATTCCACTTAATAGGCTCAACGGATTTTACTGCTAAGTGAGAAGTCTTAAAACTTTGGATAATATCGGAATGTTCGTCATTAGCGTTAAAGTTAATCAACTCAGCAAGTCCGCTTTGCAACTGTGATAGATTTTGTGGCTTTTTAACTAATATTACTTCAAATAAGCCATCATCGAAAGATACATTTTTTAAGGTAAACATTCCGCCCACTGATTTAGAATTAGCAATCATTCCTAGAACGTACTCTCCCGAAAGTGTTCCGTTGTCGTACTCTACAGTCATTTGATAACTTTTTATCTCACCGATATGCATTAAAGCCTCCATAATGTATGCAGAATGCC
>CAYXNU010000018.1:0-13587 GCA_964466485.1 uncultured Ruminococcus sp. | reverse complement strand
ATTAAGGCAATGCAATGAATATGCTATGTACGGAACGCCGCCCACGGCGTTCCGCTATGCGGTAGCATGGCATTATATCGAATTAGCGTTATTTTAATAAGCCGTCCCTACACATAAAAGTATTTGACAAACCCTCTAATATGTAGTAAAATAGTTATAGTTATGTAGATTATTCTTAAGGAGGTTTTTTCCATGAATAGAGGAAAGTATTATATTACTACTGCGATAGCTTATACATCTAGAAAGCCACACATTGGCAATAGCTATGAAATCGTGCTAACTGATGCTATCGCTAGATACAAGAGATTACAGGGTTATGACGTGTTTATGCTTACAGGCACAGACGAACACGGTCAAAAGATTGAGGAGTACGCTAAAGACGCTAACGTATCCCCTAAAGAGTATGTAGACAAGGTTGCTGGTGAGATTAGAACTATATGCGATACTCTAAACACTACCTATGACCATTTCATTAGAACTACTGATGATTACCACGAAAAACAGGTACAAAAGATTTTCAAAAAGCTATACGACCAAGGCGACATATACAAGAGCGAGTATGAGGGTTGGTACTGTACCCCTTGTGAGAGTTTTTGGACTGAAACTCAACTTAAAGATGGCAAGTGTCCAGACTGTGGCAGAGAAGTTAAAAAGACTAAAGAAGAAGCTTACTTCTTTGCTATGAGCAAGTATCAAAAGCAGTTGGAGGAGTATATAGAGAACAATCCAAACTTTATATACCCTGAGAGCCGTAAGAAAGAAATGGTAAATAACTTTATCAAACCGGGGGTACAAGATTTATGTGTATCTAGAACTTCTTTCAAGTGGGGCATACCTGTAAGTTTCGACGAAAAGCACGTTATCTACGTTTGGATAGATGCTCTATCAAACTATATAACCGCTCTAGGTTATGACACCGAAAACCCTAGCGAACAGTACAAAAAGTACTGGCCAGCAGACGTTCATATCATAGGTAAAGATATACTACGTTTCCATACTATATACTGGCCTTGTATTTTAATGGCTCTAGGTGAACCACTACCTAAACAAGTATTCGGACACCCATGGCTACTATTCGGTACAGATAAGATGTCTAAGTCTAGGGGTAACGTAATCTATGCGGACGACCTAGTAAACCTACTAGGTGTAGACCCTGTTAGATACTACTTACTATCCGAAATGCCTTACGCTCAAGATGGTTCTATCACATATGAAACTATCATAGAACGCTACAACTCCGACTTAGCTAACACCCTAGGAAACTTAGTTAAGCGTACTATAGATATGACTGATAAATACTTCGGTGGAGAAGTTTTATCACCTGATGCACCTACAGCTTTAGATGATGAGTTAAAATCTACTGCTACTGAAACTGTTGCTAAGGTAGACAAGCTTATGGAAACTTTTAGGGTTTCGGACGCTTTAAACGAAATATTCAACCTTGCTAGACGTTGCAACAAGTACATCGACGAAACTACCCCATGGGTTCTAGGAAAGTCTGAAAGTCAAGACGACAAGCAAAGGTTAGCTACAGTTCTATACAACCTACTAGAGGGTATTAGATATATTGCAATACTACTCCAACCTTTTATGCCTGACACTTCTAAGGCTATACTAGAACAGCTAAATACATCCGTCACTGACTACGACAGCCTACAAACTTTTGGTGGTCTACCAGTAGGTACAGTGCTAAATAAGTCCGTTGCACTATTCCAACGTATAGACACTGAAAAGATGTTAGCAGATATTGAGGCTAAAGCCAACGAAACTGTAGAAACTCAAGAAGAATCCGCTCAAGAAATAGTACTAAACCCTGAAATCTCTATAGACGATTTTGCTAAGGTTGAGTTACGTTGCGGAAAGATTACCGCTTGTGAAAAGGTTAAGAAGTCCAAAAAGTTACTATGTTTCCAAATAGATGACGGTATGGGCGGTAGACAGATAGTATCTGGTATTGCACAGTGGTACAAGCCTGAGGATTTAGTAGGCAAAAAAGTACAGATAGTTGCCAACTTAAAACCTGTTAAACTTTGCGGTGTTGAAAGCAATGGTATGCTCTGTTGTGCTGAAATGCCTGACGGTTCTGCTAAGTTACTTATCCTAGATGATAGTATTCCTTGCGGTGCTAAAATTAGATAAACTTTATTCGGAACGACACCCACGTCGTTCCGCTTTTTGTATGGAACGTTTATTCGCTGTTCCGTGTATGTGGATGAATATGTGCATTACTATAAGATATTTCCACCTACTATTGACTTTTAACCGAAAGTATTGTACAATATTTGTGTGATATAAATTTTTAAGTAAGGAAGTAATCGTATGAAAAAACCTTTTGTAACTAAAGAGTTGATAGAAAAAATTTCCAAAGATATTCCTACACCTTTTCACATATATGACGAAAAGGGCATTAGAGAGAACGCAAGAGCTTTATTAAAGGCTTTCTCATGGAATAAGGGATTTAAAGAATACTTTGCCGTTAAGGCTACACCAAACCCATTTATCTTGAAAATCCTTCAAGAGGAGGGTTGCGGTACTGACTGCTCGTCCTATACAGAACTTTTAATGAGTGACGCTTGTGGCTTTAAAGGTCATGATATAATGTTCTCATCTAACGTTACACCAGCACAAGACTTTAAACTCGCTGATGAACTAGGTGTAATTATCAACCTTGACGACTTTACACATATAGATTTCCTAGAAAAAACCATAGGACATATCCCAGAAACTATATGCTGTAGATACAACCCCGGTGGACTATTCAAGATTGAAAACCAAATCATGGATACCCCTGGTGAGGCTAAGTATGGTTTCACTCACGACCAACTAATAGAGGGCTATAAAATCTTAATGGAAAAGGGTGCTAAGAACTTTGGCTTACACGCTTTCTTAGCTAGTAACACCGTAGCTAATGAATACTACCCAGTGTTAGCAAGAACACTCTTTGAAACCGCCGTTGAACTTAAACAAAAGACTGGTGCAAACATTAAGTTTATAAACCTATCGGGTGGTGTAGGTGTAAACTATCTACCTGAACAAGCCCCTAACGATATCGCTGTTATTGGCGAGGGTGTTAGAAAAGTCTTTGAGGAAGTTATGGTTCCTAACGGTTTAGGCGACTGTGCTATATTCACAGAACTAGGAAGATATATGTTAGCACCTTATGGACACCTAATAGCAAAGGTTCTACACCAAAAACATACCCACAAAGAGTATGTAGGTTTAGACGCTTGTGCTTGTAATTTAATGCGTCCTGCTATGTATGGTGCATATCACCACATTACTGTGCTAGGCAAGGAAGACGCTCCTTGCGATCACAAGTACGACGTTACTGGTGGACTATGCGAAAATAACGACAAGTTCGCTATTAATAGAATGTTACCTGAAATTCAAATAGGCGACTATGTATGTATCCACGATACTGGTGCGCATGGCTTTGCTATGGGTTACAACTACAATGGCAAACTTCGTTCTGCTGAAGTTTTACTCAAGGAAGATGGTACATACCAACTAATTAGACGTGCTGAAACTCCAGAGGACTATTTCGCAACTTTCGATTTCACAGACTTTTTTAAGAAGTAATTCAACGTATAAGGATTGAAAATTGTAGGGAACGGCGATTTGCCGTTCCGTAAAGTATACAAAATATCCACATATAGGGAACGCTGTTTATTATAGAATATGCGTTCCTTAATCGTATGTTGGTATAGATGTTTTAAATCTTATGCACATTAGCGGATTTTACCCCACCCATACCCCCACAGAGTATGCATACTATCGCTTTTAAAACTTTATAAAGAGTGCTACCGTTTATATTAAATACACTACTGAAAAAACATAATACCATAAATATTAGTGTTCCACATAGTACCCCCGAAAACATTCCACGGTGTTGACGTTTTATAGCACATACATACCCCGAAATGTAACTGCCAACCCCTAGGTTAAGACAGTTCAAAAGGCGTATAGCATTTAGGGAAGTATCTACATGGGAAACTACTACAGCACTAATACATAAACATACTAATATTACCACTATGCCTAGCACTACCGAAAGCAATACATTATACCTATAGATATCCAATATAGATGCCTTATGTTTTCGTTTATGTGCTTTCATGGTATAATCCTCCTAATATGTTTGGATACTACATACTATTCATATCATGGCGATATTATGACTTGGTAAAAATGCATAATCTATATATTAAAATTTTTATGTGAAAACATCTTGAAATATTAAAGCTATTATGTTATAATTAAACTATAATTATAATGTTTATCGGAGAGGTGATTTTAAGTGAAACACATTAAGACTATCAATGAAGCTAATCTTAAGGCTACTGCTAAGACTGGTGGTTGTGGCAAGTGTCAAGCATCATGTCAATCTGCTTGTAAGACTTCTTGCACAGTTGCTAACCAAAAGTGTGAAAGATAATATTATTACTTTTACGGCACTATAAGGGCAGTCCGTTTGGAACTGTCCTTTTTTGTATTTTTTTTTATGTATGTTAAAGGAGTTTTTTTGTATGATACATAAGTATAAATTAAATGGTTATAACATAGTTTTAGACGTTAATAGTGGAGGAGTTCACTTAGTAGATGATATAACCTACGATATTTTAGACAATATAGAACCACCTTTAAGTAAGGAATGTCCTCAAAAGGTTTTAAACAAGTTGGTTACAATATATGGCAAAGAAGAACTACTATCTTGCTATGATGAGATATTCGAGCTATACGAAAACAAGATAATCTTTTCCGAGGACGACTATGAACAGTATGCTAAGTATTCTGTGCCTTCCCCTATAAAAGCTATGTGCTTAAACATTTCCCACGACTGCAACTTGAGATGTGAATACTGTTTTGCATCCACTGGTGATTTCGGTACGGGTAGAAAGTTAATGTCTTTTGAAACTGGTAAGAAAGCTATAGATTTCCTACTAGAACAATCCAAAGACCGCCAAAATTTAGAGTTGGACTTTTTCGGTGGAGAACCCCTAATGAACTTTGATGTAGTTAAGCAAATCGTGGAATATGCACGTTCTAGGGAAAAAGAGTACAACAAGCACTTTAGATTTACTATCACTACTAACGGTATGCTACTAGACGACGACAAGATAGACTTTATCAACAAAGAAATGTCTAATGTAGTGCTATCCATAGACGGTAGAAAAGAAGTAAACGACAAAGTTAGAAAACGTGTAGACGGCACAGGCTGTTACGATAAGATTATCCCTAACTACAAAAAACTAGTAGAAAAACGTGGCGATAAAGAGTATTACGTTCGTGGTACTTTCACTAAGTACAACCTAGACTTCTCTAAAGACGTATTTGCTCTATATGAGGCAGGTTTTGACCAAATATCTGTAGAACCAGTAGTTTGCGAACCCGAAAAGCCTTATGCCCTAACTTTTAACGATTTAGCTGACGTATTCACAGAGTACGAAAAACTATCAGGTATGTTAATAGATAGCTACAACAAAGGCAATAGGTTTAACTTTTTCCATTTCATGATAGACCTAAATCAAGGACCTTGTGCTATTAAGCGTTTAAGGGGTTGTGGCTGTGGTAACGAATATGTAGCTATCACTCCCGACGGTGATATATATCCATGTCACCAGTTTGTAGGTATAGAAGAATACAAGATGGGCAACATCGATGAGGGTACTTTCAACTGGGATATGAAAAACAGTTTTTCACAAGCACACGTTTACAACAAGCCAGATTGCCGTAACTGTTGGGCAAAGTTCTATTGTAGCGGTGGTTGTAATGCTAATAACTATCAGTACATGGGCGACGTTTTAAAGGCACATAAACTATCTTGTGAGATGGAAAAGAAACGTCTTGAATGTGCTATAATGGTTAAGGCTGTTAAGATGTTACAAGAAGAAGAATCAGCGAATGCTTAACCTAAAAAAGTACTTAGACTACTTTTCTACTGGTGAAAAAGTTCTGTGGGGGAGTTCTGTAGTATTGATAGTGCTATCTTTTACTATCTTTGATAGGGCAAACTATACTAGTTTAGTAGCGTCATTAGTGGGGGCTACCTCGTTAATATTCAATGCAAAGGGCAACCCTATAGGGCAGTTTTTAGCAGTAGTGTTTAGCATTGTATACGCTGTGATATCGTACTCATATGCATACTATGGCGAAATGATAACGTATCTAGGTATGACAGCCCCCATGGCTGTTATAGCTTTAATATCATGGCTTAGAAACCCATACAACGGCAACAAAGCAGAAGTTAAAGTAAATACTCTTAGTAAGCGAGAGATAGCGTTTATGTGTATCCTAGCTGTGATAGTCACAGTAGTGTTTAACTACATCTTAAAAGCCTTTAACACTGCAAATATAGTTCCTAGTACGCTATCCATAACCACTAGTTTTTTAGCCGTCTACATGACTTTCCGTAGGAGTCCGTACTATGCAATAGCATACTGTGCCAACGACGTTATACTTATAGTTATGTGGGTTTTAGCTACTGTAACGGATACTTCTTACATATCTGTAGTGGTGTGTTTTATCATGTTCTTAGTTAATGATATCTATGGCTTTATAAACTGGAAAAGAATGCAGAAAAGACAATTAACAAATTAGCAATAATAAAAAAATCGGGGTAGCAAATTGCTACCCCATAATATATATATTTATATTTTTTTAGTCCTCGTGTTTGGAAACTTTTTCAACCTTTAGCATATTAGTAGTGCCAGACTTTCCTAGAGGTATTCCAGCTGTGATTACTACTATATCATCATCTTGAATATAGTTATTCTCTTTTGCCTTAGATACTGCGTGTTGGAATAGTTCGTCGGAGTTGTTCTTTTCTTCTATCAACATAGGACTAACTCCCCATGATAGGTTCATTTGACGGCAAACCCTCTTGCTAGTAGTACCGCCTATTATAGGGCAACTAGGTCTAAATTTAGATATTCTTCTTGCGGTAGTACCCGACTTTGTAACAGTGATAATAGCCTTAGCGTTTAGGTCGTGGGCAGTTGTAACTGTAGCGTGTGATATAGCATTAGTAATGTTTACATCTGTATCGTAACTAGACTCTCTTTCATGGAGTTGGTTTTTGTAGTCGATGTTCTTTTCTGTAGTCTTAGCTATAGATGACATAGTCTTAACGGCTTCCACTGGGAACTTACCGGCAGCGGTTTCACCGCTTAGCATAATAGCAGAAGTGCCGTCGTATATAGCGTTAGCAACGTCAGTTATTTCTGCTCTAGTGGGGCGTGGGTTTGATATCATACTTTCGAGCATTTGAGTAGCAGTAACTACTTGTTTACCTGCCATATATCCTTTACGGATTAACTCTTTTTGTATAGCGGGTATCTGTTCAAAAGGAATCTCTATACCCATATCGCCACGGGCAACCATAATGCCGTCAGCGGAGTGTATAATCTCATCGATGTTGTTTACGCCCTCCATGTTTTCTATCTTAGCGATAATTCTAGGGGTAGTCCAACCTATAGACTTTATAAACTTTCTAAGGTAGTCTATATCTGCACCGGTTCTAACGAAAGAACAAGCTATAAAGTCGTAACCCATCTTAGCACCGAATTCTAAATCGTTCATATCACGTTCGCTAAGGTATGGCATAGATAGGCTAACGTTTGGGACGTTTACACCCTTGTTATTTGAGAGCATACCGCCGTGTACTACAGTACAAGTAATATCAGTCTTAGAAATTTTTTCCACTTGTAGTTCTATAAGTCCATCATTGATATATATTACAGAGTCTGTATCTATATCAAGAGGTAGCCCCTTAAAGCTTATAGATGCTCTAGTGTTATCTCCGATGATATCTTCAGTAGTTAGAGTAAAGGTATCGCCATCGAATATTTCTACTGGTTTTTCAAACTTTCCTAGACGGATTTCAGGGCCTTTGGTATCCATCATAGTGGCAATAGGTAGCCCTAATTCCTCACGGATTTTCACTACTTGTTCAAACCTTTTTTGTTGTTCTTCGTAGTTTCCATGGGAGAAGTTAAACCTAGCTACATTCATACCCGATAGCATCAAATCTCTTAATACTTGGTCGTTATCTGTAGCGGGTCCCATAGTTGCGATAATCTTAGTCTTTCTCATATACAAGATACTTCCTTTCAGTTAAAAAATGTTTTCTCTTTTTACTAATCTATATTCTAACACACTATATAATTAAAGTCAATAAACGTTCTGTATAGAGTATATTTTAACTTATTAATCCGCCTAATATGTATTAAACTAGCAATTCCCTGAAAAATAGTAAATAATTTTTTTATACAAAGCACTTGATTTTTTATCTAATATGTTGTATAATATCTTATATGTATTTCGTTTCCATTAAACAAGGAGGATTTTTTTATATGAATATTAAAAGAATAATGGCTGGAGTTTCTGCAGTAGCAATGTTAGCAAGTTGTAGCATGGTAAGCACTGTAGCTTCCGCTGAAGATACTACAACAGATACAGAAGTAGTTATATCTGCTGATTTTGAAGATGGCTTAGATGGTTTTACTGCCCGTAAAAACCCAGACCAAAGTGTAGAAGTAGAAGTAGTTAATGACGGTACTGCTCATGGTGGTAATGGCTACTTACTATGTACTGGTAGGTCTAGTTCATGGCATGGTGCTACTATAAATGTAGATTCCCTAACACAAGGTAAAAAGTACTCTGTAAACGCATGGGTTAAGACTGGTTGGTATGCTACCGTTACACTAAGTATGCAGTACACAGATAGCTCAGGAAAGACAAGCTATAGCAATATACAGAGCGTTATATCTCAAGGCGATTGGGTAGAAATCTCTAACGCTAAAGTACAAATACCTACAGATGCAACAGATGTATCTCTATACTTTGAGTGCAGTGACACTGGTGCAACTATTGCAGTAGATGACTTTACAGTATCTACTACCCCTGACTATAAGATTCAAGAAGATATACCATCCCTTAAAGATGTATACTCTCAATACTTTAAGTTCGGTGGTGCTTTAATGGATTCCGAACTAGGTTCACAATCCACACAAGACTTAGTTAAAAAGCATTACAATAGCATTACATTAGGCAACGAACTAAAGCCTGAAAATGTACTAGTAAAGTCTGAGTGTCAAGCGTTGGCTGAAAGTGGCGACGAAACTGAAGTTGCTGTTAGCATAGATGCCGCTAGAAACCTATTAGACTTCTGTAGAGATAACAACATCTCAGTGCGTGGACACGTTTTAGTATGGCACAGCCAAACCCCTGACTGGTTCTTTAAAGAGGGCTATTCCGACGATGGCGACTATGTATCACAAGAAGTTATGTTGGCTCGTATGGAAAACTACATAAAGAACTTAATGGAACTTCTCGCTACTGACTACTCCGATGTTGACTTCTATGCATGGGATGTAGTAAACGAAGTTTGGACAGATAGCGGTACTCCTAGAGAGGCTAGAGAACTTAACTACACTAGCAGTGATTCCTCTGCATGGGTTAAAATCTTTGGTGATAACTCTTTCGTAGATTACGCTTTCGAGTACGCTAGAAAGTACGCTCCAGAGGGCTGTAAACTATACTACAACGACTACAACGAGTATATGCCCGCAAAAACTACAGCTATAGTAGATATGGTTACTAGACTACAAGAAAAAGGCTTAATCGATGGTATAGGTATGCAATCCCACCTAGATGTAAGTTTTCCTACTATATCCACTTACGAAAAGGCTCTAAAGGCTTTCTGTGAAACTGGTCTAGACGTTCAAATTACAGAACTTGACGTTACTACTTCCGACACTTCCGAGGCTGGTCTAGAAACTCAAGCACAGTACTACAGCGACATTATGGACTTAGCTGTTAAGTATTCCGATAGCATATCTGCTGTAATAATTTGGGGTACTACCGACGACCAAAGTTGGCGTTCTTCTAGACTACCAGTACTATTCAATGAGGACTACACTGCTAAGCCTTGCTACTACTCTATCATAGATGGCTTAACTGATGATACAGACTCTACAACAACTACTACTACTGAAGCTACTGAAGTAACTACCGAAATTACTGAAGTAACCACAGTTACAGACGCTACTGAAACTACTACAGAGTCTAGCGAATCCACTACAGAAACTAGCGAGTCCACCCCCGATGTTGATACTACTACTGGCTCTACTGATACTACTATTGGTGAAGATACTGGTATATTAGGCGATACAAACAACGATGGCGAAGTTAATGCTGTAGACGTTCTAACCCTAAAGAAGTACCTACTAACTATTATAGACGAGTCTAAAATCAATCTAGATAACGCTGATATGGATTCCAACGAAACTGTAGACGTTGTAGACTTACTAGTGCTAAAGAAGATAGTATTAGGTATTATCACACAATAGAACTATATGGAATATCTACATTCCATAAATATATAACTAATCGTAAAGGAGTTTTTTATTATGGCTATTAGTCTATCCAAAGGTCAAAAGATTGACTTAACTAAAACTAACCCTGGTCTATCTAAAATTCTAGTGGGTCTAGGTTGGGATGTAAACAAGTACGATGGTGGCTCTGATTTCGACTTAGACGCATCTGTGTTCTTAGTAGGTGCTAACGGAAAAGCTACATCCGACAGCGATTTTATATTCTATAACAACCCTAACCATCCTAGTGGTGCTGTGCAGTACATGGGCGACAACAGAACCGGTGCAGGTGAGGGCGACGACGAACAAATCAATATAGATTTATCTTTAGTACCCGCAAACATTGAAAGAATTGCCTTTACTGTTACTATCTACGATTACGAGGCTAGAAGACAAAACTTCGGACAAGTTAGCAACGCTTTCATTAGAGTTGTAGATACTGCCAACAATACCGAACTTATGCGTTACGACCTTAGCGAGGATTTCTCTATCGAAACAGCTTTAGTAATAGCAGAACTCTACCGCAACAACGGTGAATGGAAGTTTCAAGCTATCGGTAGTGGCTTTACTGGTGGATTATCTGCTTTGTGTGCTAACTATGGTTTAAATGCGGGTTAATCTATTTTAATACAAGTTCTATAGGTTAAAACTCTGTGTGGAACGGCGATTTGCCGTTCCGCTTTTTTTAAAGTATATTAAATTTAATAGAGGAGGTCTTTTATGGGAAAACTTAAAAAAATATTAGCATACGTTGTAGCAATGGGCATATCTTTTGGCAGTATGCAGACTATAACTCATGCTACTACTAACACAAAAGATTACAATGGAGATGGTGTCGTAAACGTACTAGATGTGTTATCTTCTAAGAGGGAAACTATAAGTTTAGCTAGTAATAGCCTACTGGGAAACTACACCATAGACTACGCTTTAAACTTTAGGGCTGGGGCTGGTGTGGAATACACTTCCTATTGTGTAGTCCCACAGGATACCACAGTAAGCGTTATAGAAGTTTCTTACGATACTAACGGCTCACTTTGGGGAAAGTATCAGTATAAGGGGCAATACGGTTGGAGTTCCCTTAAGTACTGCTCTAAGATAGATACCCCACTAGACGACCGCATACAAACTATTCTAGATATAAAAGAGTATATACTAAAGAGTGCTACTCAAGAAGATTTGCCTAGCGTTAGTGACGGCTCTTACTATATAGACAGCAACGGCAACTTTTCGGACGCTTTAGGAAACGTAATCTATGAAACTAATACACCTCTACTAAGCACGGATATGTTTGCAGAGTATTACAATCAAGCTTTGCTAGATGTACAAGATATGACCTTAGAAGAAAAAGTAGGACAACTATTCATAGTAAGGGCAACCGAAGATACCGCAGAAAACATTTCTAGTATAACTAACTACAATGTAGGAGGTATCACTCTCTATGCGGATAGTTTCCAAAATAAGTCTGTGGCTACTGTAAAGGCTAACATTAAAAGTTATCAAAACGCTTCTAAAGTTCCACTAATAGTTGCCGTGGACGAAGAAGGCGGTAGTGTAGTTAGAGTTAGTGCATATACTCAATTTAGGAGTACACCGTTCTTATCCCCACAGAAGTTGTACGCTAAGGGTGGCTTTGATGCTATATACAACGATACCGTGGAAAAGGCTCAACTACTTGATAACCTAGGCATAAACCTTAACTTTGCCCCAGTAGCTGACGTTTCTACAAACTCCAGTGACTACATATATTCTAGAACTTTCGGAAAGAATGCTACTCAAACTGCTAAGTACATATCTACGTCGGTACAGGCTTATAATAGCCAAAACTTTGCGTGTACACTAAAACACTTCCCAGGGTACGGCAACAACCTAAATACCCACACTGGAATATCTATAGATACTCGCTCAAAGGAAAGCTTTTATAGTAGCGACTTTTTACCATTTATAGCAGGTATAGAAAACGATGCTCCATTCATAATGGTAAGCCACAATATAGTAAACTGTTTCGATTCCACTTTGCCATCTTCCATATCTGCGGAAGTGCATAGGGTTTTGCGTGAGGATTTAAACTATACTGGTATAGTCCTAACGGATGACCTTGACATGGATGCTATTAAAAACTACACTGGCACTACTAACGCTTGTGTGTACGCTCTACAGGCGGGTAACGATATGCTAGTTACTAGCACCTATGAGGGCGGATACAATGCAGTGTTAAACTCTGTAAAGAACGGCACTCTATCGGAATACCGCATAGATGAGAGCGTTATTAGGGTGTTAGCATATAAGTATTGCTACAACCTAATGTAACCATTGTAGGGAACGGCGATTCGCCGTTCCGTTTTTTAAATAAACAACATTACATAAAAAAAAGGAACGGCAAACTGCCGTCCCTTGTAAAGTTTAACATTTATTGAACTTGCTATGTAGTATAGTTACTACTATTTAGAAAGTTCTGCTTCAGCCTCGGACTTTTCTTCCTCGATTGGCTTTTCAAGAAGTTTTTCAACGTCTATTCCCTCGTGTTCGGCATTAGCTTTCATAACCTCAAGAATTTGAGATAGTAAAACTTCTTCCTTAGTTGGCTCTGGTTCTGGAGCAGGTTCTTCTGCTTTCTTACGAAGTACCTTATTTACTATCTTAACTATAGCAAATACGCATATAGAAGTCAATAGGAAAGTAATTATGTTTTGGATAAAGTTACCGTATGTAAGAGTAGCACCATCAACCATAGTAGGAGTACCATCTTCAAGTAGTTGGTCCATGTCAGGAATTTTAACTACATACTTTAGACCTGCAAAGTCTATACCACCAGTTATCATACCTATAATAGGTGTGAATATATCTTCAACCAAAGATGTAACTATAGCAGTAAAAGCAGAACCCATGATTACACCGACAGCCATATCAAGAACGTTACCTCTTGCTATGAACTCTTTAAACTCTTTAATAATGCTTTTTTTCTCATCAGCCATAATTAAAAAATTCCTCCTTATAAAGTTATTAAAATATTTTACTAAAGTATATCACATAAATTTGAACTTGTCAATATTTAAAACGCATTTTGATATATTAATATTAAAGTGATTTCGATATAATGCCATGCTGTCGCATTGCGGAACGCCGTGGGTGGCGTTCCGTACACGGGCTTATTTTAAAATTTTAACATATATTATATAATTATGCTATGTACGGAACGCCGCCCACGGCGTTCCGA
>CAYXNU010000017.1:0-13657 GCA_964466485.1 uncultured Ruminococcus sp. | reverse complement strand
GTATCGTTTCTTTAGCTTTGGCGACTGTATGTTAATTCTGTAGGGAACGGCGATTATTTATATGTAGGGAATGGCAATTTGCCGTTCCGTGAATATTTAAAGGAGAATTAAGTTATATGTTTAAATTGATAAAGACAGAGGGAAAAGCCCGTAGAGGTGTATTTGAAACCGTCCACGGAACTGTGCAAAGTCCGTTCTTTATGAACGTTGCTACTTGTGGTGCTATCAAGGGCGGAATATCCTCTCTAGATTTGAAAGACTTAAAGTGTCAAGTGGAGTTGTGCAATACTTACCATTTGCACCTACGCCCCACAGATACAGTAGTAAAACAGATGGGTGGTCTACATAAGTTCATAAACTGGGATAGACCTATCCTTACAGATAGTGGCGGATTTCAAGTGTTCTCTTTGGCAAGTTTAAGAAAGATTAAAGAGGAGGGCGTGTACTTTTCCTCGCACATAGACGGACACAAAATATTCATGTCCCCAGAAGTTTCCATGCAGATACAGTCTAACTTAGGTTCTACTATAGCTATGGCTTTCGATGAGTGCGTGGAAAACCCCGCAACCTACGATTACGCTAAAAATTCCTGTGAGAGAACTACTCGTTGGTTAATGCGTTGCAAAAACGAAATGGCTAGGCTAAACTCCCTACCTGATACCATAAATCCCCACCAAATGCTATTCGGTATCAATCAAGGGTGTACCTTTGACGACTTGCGTATACAACACATGAAAGATATCGTAGAACTAGACTTAGACGGCTATGCTGTGGGAGGTCTAGCTGTGGGCGAACCTACCGAACAGATGTACCACATTTTGGACGTTGTAGAGGAGTATATGCCAGTAAACAAGCCTAGGTATCTAATGGGTGTGGGTACACCATCAAACATCATTGAGGGGGTTGCCCGTGGCGTGGATATGTTCGACTGTGTAATGCCATCTAGAAACGCTAGACACGCTACAGTGTTCACATGGGACGGTATTATGCACCTTACAAACCAACGCTACACCACCGACGACCGCCCTATAGATGAACATTGCGATTGTCCAGTATGTAGAAACCATTCTAGGGCATATGTGAAACATCTATTTAAGGCACAGGAACAGTTGGGCGGTAGATTAGCAGTTATGCATAATCTATACTTTTACAACACCCTAATGGAAAAGATTCGTGAGGCACTAGACAATAACTCATTTGGAGAGTTTAGACAGCAATATTCCCAATTATTAGCCCAAAGAATCTAGTAGTTTCATTCAATTATACCATTGACAAAATCCGACAAGTATGCTATAATTTCTAGGATATCCCATACATATACAAAATTATGGGCTATCCTAGAATTTTTTTTAAACTTATACGTTTAAAAAAATATATTTCACGCTAAAATATTAGAATAGTTCTATTTTAAAGATATGATTATCTAATATTTTAACTGCAAATCTATATACTTTATAAGGAGGTGCGACGTTTATACTTAGTGCCTGTAGGTAGTAAGTTTTAACGTCAAAGGTTTATGAAAAATTTGAAAAGCAGACTTGTAGCATTTTTCTGTGGATTGACAGTATCAGTGGCTTGTTTAGGAAACATTATTAGTTTTGACAATATTATCGAAAACGCTAGTATTCAGTTTGTAGTAAACGCTCAAACAGATGTGCCTTATTATGAATGGAAACAGAATGACCCTCAATGGAATAGTTTAAAGTTGGGCAGTAGTGGTTGTTCTATGGGAGCATATGGCTGTGCTGCAACTAGTGTAGCTATGCTTATAGCACATACCGGTCAAATGGACGGACAAGACTTCGACCCTGGGGTATTCGTAAGATGGATGAACCAAAATGGCGGTTTTACTAATACTGGTTGTATCTTGTGGGCTACACCTAGCAAAAAGTATGATTTCAACTTTAAAGATAAGGTTACCGTTAGCGGTAGCAATAGTAACAAACTAAAGCAGATTAAAAAGTACTACGACCAAGGCTACTACATGGTAGTAAGTGTTACTAGTAAGTATAGTGGTAAGGCTAACGGTCACTGGGTAGCTATTAGGTACGTTGACGACAACGGTGCAGTAATTATGGACTCCGCTTCGGCAGACTACACTAACCTATTCGATTACACTGGTATAAACTTTGTTTGCTTGTATACTTCTAGCACTCCAGCAAACGCTATACCTTACGAACCCGAACCAGAAGACCCATTTAAGCTATATTCGCCTGTAGATATCGGCGATACTGTATATGCTTACGTTGGAGTAAAACAGTCCGAGGATAGCGATGAGTTATCATACCTAACTAACAGAACTGGTAAGCTATTCTTCCAAGATTTCACAGCATTTGACGAAAAACAGATTTGGCACTTTGAAAAGAACTCAGACGGTACTTATAGCGTATTTACTTACATTGACGACAACGTAAACGCTTTAACTTTCAACAGCGACAACGAAACTTTAGATATTAGTTCTTATAGTGGTTTAAACACTCAAAAGTTTAATCTATATCAAATAGATGGATACTTCTACCTAAATCCAGTAGATACTATCTACTCTATGGGAATAGGCAGTTTTAATAGCATTACTACTAGTGGCGAAAACAACTCTCTAAAGTTAGCCTTTGCCAACATTTTAGGCGATACTAATCAAGACTACGTTGTAGACTACAAAGATTTACTAAACGTTAAAAAATACATCCTAGGACTATCTACAGATATTTCAGGCTTAGCAGATGTCAACAGAGATGGCACTATAGACTTCCTAGACTATATTCAATTAAATCATAAAATTGTCGGCTAGTAAATTTTAATTTTTCATTTTTTGAATGTTTAAGTTGACTTTTGGATAACATAGTAGTAGAATAATTATTAAAGTCGGTTCAGTAGATTTATAGTTACTTTTACCATACTGAATCGGCTTTAATTAATAATATTATCAAAGGATGGATTATTTTGTCAAAAAATAAGATTATAGCTATATTGTTATCAGTTAGCTTGTTGAGTTCTGCAATGTATGGCATTCAAACTAGTGCCGAAGATGGTTTAGAGTATTCTTCAAGCGATGATTCTCAAACAGATGTTGAAGTTGAAGACGACGAAAACGAGGAAACTTCCGAGGTTGAGGAAACGTTAATTACTAAAAGTTACAATGACTACTCTAATGATTTTCTTAGCAAAATAGTAATAGTAGGGGACTCTATAGCGTCGGGGTTTAGCACCTATGATAGATTCCCTAGTGAACAAGTTTTAGCAGAGGGTTCAGTTGGTGCAAGAAATATCCATGATTTTAGTTTCACCGCAAACGACGAGGAGATGGATATCTTAGACGCTTTAAGTATCAAGCAACCGCAATATATTTTCATGTCTATGGGCATGAACGATTTAAACATGAGTGAGAGCGACCAATTTGTTGACGATTACACGCAAAACATCAACGATGTTTTCCAAACGTGTCCAAATGCAACTATAATAGTTATGGGGATTACTCCGTTGGCTTATACTAGCAATTTTTCCACAAACGAAAAGATTGACAAGTACAACAACGCTTTAAAGGATATGGCTAACTCCATGAACCAGTCGGGGCAGAACGTTTACTACATCGATGTTTCAAAGTATTTAAGGGATGACGACGACTATCTCAAGAGCGACTACTCATCGGGTGATGGCATACATCTCGCAGGTGGTGCATATGACTATATGTTCACTTCTATGATGTTATCCCTAGAATGGCTATTGTAAATTTAAAATATAAAATACAATTATATCTATATCAAATAAAAAAAGCGGAATGTCCCAAAGGGCATTCCGTTTTTCCATGTTTATGAACTAGCCTTATTTTAGCCGAAATATCTATCTAATAGACCCTTGAAAGCACGTCCGTGACGAGCCTCATCCTTAGCCATTTCGTGTACTGTATCGTGGATAGCGTCTAGGTTTAGTTGTTTAGCCTTAGTAGCAAGAGCCTTTTTGCCCTCACAAGCACCAGCCTCAGCCATAACACGTTTTTCTAAGTTTTCCTTAGTGGATGGGCTTACTACTTCGCCTAGAAGTTCAGCGAACTTAGCAGCGTGTTCTGCCTCCTCGAAAGCAGCCTTTTCCCAGTATAGACCTATTTCAGGGTAGCCCTCTCTGTAAGCGACTCTAGCCATAGCTAAGTACATACCAACCTCAGTGCATTCGCCGTTGAAGTTTTCTCTTAGTCCTTGAAGGATTTCTTCGTCAACGCCCTTAGCAACGCCTAGAACGTGTTCGTCTACGAAAGAAACGGATTCTTCCTTAACCTCATTGAACTTACTAGCAGGGGCTTTACATTGTGGACAGACTGCAGGAGCTTGTTCACCCTCATAGATGTAACCACATACAGAACATACAAACTTTTTCATAGTTAAATTACCTCCAAAATATATAATTTTCAAACATTAATTAACGATACTTTACAAAATCTAAAATAGATTGTATTGATATTATACCATAATGGTATAGTTTTGTCAATAGCTTTTCAATTAAATTTTTAGGCTATATTTTTAGACACATTACACAAAAAATGAAAATCTATAGTAAATTTTTAAGTATAAATGTCATCGATATATAGAATTATAACATTAAAAAGCAAACTTGTCAATATTAGATAAATATTTTTTTCAAAAAAATTATGGAACGACGATTTGCCATTCCATAGAAATTTTATACTATAAAGTCTGTTACTTCATGTAATATTTTTATATCCACCAAAGCATCTATAAGAGTTCCCTCTGCTTGATATTCTTCACTGAATACTTTTCCGTCCACCCTAATTTTGCTAACCAAACTAGACTTATCATAGGGGACTAGCAGTGTAACTCTCCTAGCAGTTTCAGGGAGATTAACCGCTATAGCATTTAGGAGTTCTTCAAAGCCTAGCTTTTCCTTAGCGGATATTTTCACATGGGAGTCGTCAGTGGGGAGAGCGTTGCAGTAGTCGCACTTATCGCACTTGTTGTAGACTGTCACTTTAGGGATATCGTCACAGCCTAGTTCGCTTAGTAGGTTGTTAGTAACTTCCAACTGTTCTTCAAACTCACTAGCGGAAACGTCTACCACATTTAGTATCAAGTCGGAGTTAGAGGCTTCTTCAAGGGTAGACTTAAAGGCTTCTACTAGGTGGTGAGGTAGTCTGCGGATAAGCCCTACAGTGTCGGTAATTAGTACGTTTCTACCGTCTGGGAGTTCTAAGCCTCTTGAGGTAGTATCCAGTGTAGCGAAAAGCTTATCTTCAGCCAAAACGTCGGCATTAGTGAGAGCGTTTATCAAAGTAGACTTTCCAACGTTTGTGTAGCCAACTATAGCCACGCATAGAACGTTATCTTTTTTTCTACGTTTACGGCTAAACTCACGGTGTTTCTTGAGTTCTTCTAGTTCGTTTTCCAGTACAGATATCCTTGTCCTAATGTGACGTTTATCGGTTTCGAGTTTAGTTTCACCAGGGCCACGAGTACCTATACCGCCACCCAACCTAGATAGTGCCACACCCATTCCAGCAAGTCTAGGGAGCCTATAGCGTTGTTGAGCCAACTCTACTTGTAACTTACCCTCTTTAGTTCTAGCCCTCTGTGCAAAGATATCTAATATTAGAGTAGTTCTGTCTATAGTTCTAACGTTGGTAATATCCTCGATGTTTCGCACTTGTGTAGCGGTTAGTTCGTGGTCGAATATGATTAAGTCAACATCAAGTTGTTGGCATACTTCAGCGACTTCTTGCAACCTACCTTGACCTATACAAGTAGCCTTTTCAAAGCAAGGTCTTTTTTGGATAACAGTAGCTACCACTTCAGCGTTGGCTGTCTTAGTGAGTTCTTCTAGTTCACGCATAGAGGTTTCGTTGTCGAACTCTCCAGTATCCACGGAGGCTAGTAGCACTTTAGGAATCTTTTCTTCGTTTTCAAACATAGCATTAAAAACCACCTTTCTTTTTTAGGATATGGTATGAATAGTGAATTTTTGTAGGGAACGCCCATTGGGCGTTCCGTAAGATATAGCATATCCACATATGCAGAACGGCTTTTTTTTTAGCCACGGAACAGTTAATATTTTTTACAACGGAACGGCGAATCGCCGTTCCCTACATATCTCATAATACTACTATGAGCGGTAGTCCGCATTAATCTTTACATAGTCGTAGGAGAGGTCGCAACCATAGGCAATAGCGGAGCAGTCGCCCATCTTTATATCTGCTATGATGTTTACCACTGGTTGAGATAGTATCTTAGTAGCTTCTTCTTCGCTGTAGTCTACAGCAGAGCCGTCCTTAAAGATTAGTATAGTTTGGGTATCACTAGCTATAGAAACTTCTACGTTTTCGGGGTTGAAATCCACACCAGAATAGCCCATAGCACAGAGTATTCTGCCCCAGTTAGCATCGTGACCGTATATAGCACACTTTGTTAAAGAGGAACATATTACAGACTTAGCCATAGTACGGGCATCGTCTTTAGTTTTAGCATTGATAACCTTAGCTTGTACTAATGCAGTAGCACCCTCGCCGTCACCGGCAATCTTCTTAGCGAATTCTTCATTGATGTAGTGTAGAGCCTTTAAGAAAGTATAGTAATCTTCATTCTTTTCTGTGATAGTTTCGTTACCTGCTAAACCGTTAGCAAGTAGTATAACGGTATCGTTAGTGGAAGTATCGCCATCTACAGAAATCATGTTGTAGGTATCTAAGATATCGGAGCTTAGAGCCTCTTGTAGAAGTTCTTTAGATATAGAAATATCTGTAGTGATAAATGCTAACATAGTACACATATTAGGGTGAATCATACCCGAACCCTTGCACATACCGCCTATAGTGATAGTTTTACCGCCTATTTCGCATTCAACGGCTATGCTCTTGTACTTAGTATCTGTAGTCATTATAGCCTTTGCGGACTCTATACTAGCGTCTAGAGAGTGTTCTTTTTGCTCCACTAGAGCGTTTACACCGTTGACAATCTTATCTATAGGGAGTTGCATACCTATAACCCCAGTAGAGGCTACTAGCACTTCATGGTACTTAACAGGTAGAGCCTTTTCCACAGCTTGAGCAGTTTTCATGCAGTATTCGTAGCCTTGTTTACCGGTACAAGCGTTAGCAATACCGGAGTTTATTACTACCGCATGGATATCAGTACCACTTTCGTTTAATTCCTTGTCCCAAAGTACACAGGAGGCTTTTACTACATTCTTAGTGAAAGTACCAGCCATTTTGCAAGGGGTTTCACTGTATATAAGAGCCATATCTTTTCTGTCTTTATATTTTATGTTAGCCTCTGTGGAAGAAGTTTCAAAACCCTTTGGAGAAGCTACACCACCATTGATAATTTTCATTAAAAACACGTCCTTTTAAAAGTATGTAATTCTAAAAAATAGTATAAAATAAAAAGACGTGATATGTCACGCCTTTAAATCTTATAAACTGGGGTAAAGGGATTTGAACCCCTGAATGGTGGAATCAGAATCCACTGCCTTACCGCTTGGCGATACCCCAACGTATGCATACTGATAATCGTCAGCAACAAGATTAGTATAGCACAACTTTTTTAGTTTGTCAATACCTTAAATAGAATTAATTCTAAATTTTCAAAATAACTTGTATATAATGGCAATTTGCCATTCCTAGATTTTTATATTTTTTGGTTAAAACCTCTTGACAAGATAGTCCATTATGTGAGATAATAGTATCACAGATTAATGAAAGGTGCTTTTTTATTATGGGTTGGTTTACTAAAGATAACGATGATGATATAGATGATATTTATAATAAATTGGAGGACATCTACAATAAACTAGAGGCTCTTGACGTGGTAAATGCTTTTTCGGGAAGACTATCTAGGGTAGAAAAGACTTCTACATACCTTGAAAGCGTTTTAATAGACAACATGAAAGATTTGGAAAAGCGTGTTGATAAGTTGGAACATTTTAGTGGAGATACTATCATTTCTACAGACTTACCAGATACTTCGTGCGTGGATGATTTGCAATCTAAAATCGATGCTATAAACGACGATATAGACTCTATTAAAAATTCTTTGGGTAACTCTGCTACTACTAGCGATACCCCTGTGGATGTTCAACGGTTGAACGATATGGACGAAATTATTAAAAACTTGACTTTAAAGGTATCCTACTTAGAATTGGCAAAGGATAGACCATCTAATACAGCGGATGAGATTTCCCAACTAAAAGAGGAACTCTCTAAAAAAGATGAGCAGATTGCACAACTTAACAAGAAGATAGAATCCCTAACATATATTATTGAGGAGGATAGCCGTAACATTAAGATGGTTGCTAAGCACATCATAGACCAAGCAAATTCTATGAAGGCTCTTAAAGAAGAAGTACACTACTTGACTACCCAAAAGGATAAGTCTGTCAACTAGGGTGTACATTGTTAGCATTTTGGAGGCGTTTTTTGCTATGCTTAAAGCTGTGGGTTCAAATAAAAATTTACAAGACGAAATGTACTATGCATACGTTAGTGACATCATTATGACGCAAGAGTTACAAGAGTTGAAAAACTACACGCACCATGTGTGTACTACTAGGTTTCAGCATAGCGTGAATGTATCGTACTACAATTACAAGGTGTGTCGTTTTTTCGGCTGGAATGAAAAGGCTGCTGCTAGGGCTGGGCTTTTACATGATTTATACTTCTATAGCACGGATAATAAACCATCTAAGAAACATTTGAAAAACCATCCTTTGACGGCTTTGCACAACGCTAGTGAATACTTTTCGCTATCGCCTATGGAACAGGATATTATATCCAAACATATGTTCCCGATAACTAAAGAACTCCCAAAGTACAAGGAAACTTACGTTATAGTCTTTGTGGATAAGTACTGTGCTTTAGCTGAACATCTATTCTATAGGCTAGATAGATTAAAATCTTTAAGAAGATTAAGAAAGAAACAATCTGATATAGTATAATGATTATGGAACGGCAAATCGCTGTTCCGTTATTTTTTGCTCTTTTATAGAATATTATATAAAAAAATTTCTAAATATTTAAAAAATTTAAGATTATTTTAAGAAAAGCACTGTATAATTAAACCATACTAAATATTGCAAATAATATCTTTGATATCTTAAACGTTAAAGATGTACGCAAATTTTTATAATAAGGAGTGTTAATATTGAAACGTGAAAACTTAAAGAAAGTAGTTTCAGGAATTACAGCTTTGTGTGTAATGGCTACTTTAGGAATTAGTGTATACGCTGCACCATTCCAACAGAATCCAACTACTATTACTGGAGATGTAAATGGTGACAATGTTGTAGATTGTACAGACTTACTAGACCTTAAAAAGGAAGTTCTAGGAATTACTAACAATAGCAGTAACAACAACAACCAACAACAAGGCGGTTGGAACAGTTGGAACAACTGGAATACTGTTACCTACAACTACGATGTAAACAACGATGGTGCTATCAACGTTGTGGACGTAATGCTATTAAAGGATATCGTCCTATCTAGTGCTAGTACTGACGATACTACAGTTACTACTACTCCTAGTGATGCTACTACTGTAACAGGTACTGTTACTAAGGTTGGTAAGCAAAACTTAACTGTAGAAATCAACGGCGAAACTTACAAGTACAACATGAACGATTACGGTATAGATTCTACTGCTGTTAGCGAGGGCGACCAAGTAGAAGTAGTCTACACTGATGATATCTCTAATCCAACTTCTGTTACACCAGTGGGTGCAACTACTACAGAACCTACCGTAACTACAGAACCTGACACTACTACAGAACCTACAGACCCAGATACTACTACAACTACTACCACTACAACTACAACAGATGTAGACATAGAAGTAGTTCAAGACGCTGTAAGCTTTAAGTTCAATAGTAGCGGTGTTACTGCTTACGATGAGAACGGCGAAGAAGTAGACAGCCAAATGGTTAAAGGTACTATAGTATACATTACTGTACCTGGTGAATACTCTTTCGAGGGTTCTTGTGATGAGGGTCAAATCTATGTTGACGTTGACAAGACTACTTACGCTGACGGTGCAGTAACTCTAAACCTACAAGGTTTAACACTATCTAATAGCACTACTTCACCAATATACGTTGCTAGTGTAGATGACGTTTGCGAAATCTCTGCTAAGAAAGGTACTTCTAACGTTATTTCCGATGGTACTTCTTACACCAACGCTGACGACGGTGTAGGTGCTATCTACTCTAAGGACGACTTAAAGTTCAAGGGTAAAGGTACTCTAGTAGTAAACGGTAACTGCGAAGATGGTATCGTATCTAAGAACGATATTAGAATTTGGAACGGTAACATTACTGTAAACGCTGTAGACGATGGTATCCGTGGTAAGGATTCAGTTAGAATAGGTGACCCTGATACTCTAGAGGCTAACGGTGGCGATGGCGACTACTCTAACCTATCCGTAACAGTAAACGCTACTAACGGCGATGGTATCAAGTCCACAAACTACGAAGATGAGGGCGATGGCAAGATTAACATCAACGGCGGTACTATTACTATTAATGCTTACTCCGATGGCATTCAAGCTGAACAAGAAATCAATATCAAGGGTGGTACTATAGATATCACTACTACTGGTACAGTAAGTTCAAGTTCAAGTTCAAGCTCTAACGACCAATTTGGTGGCGGTTGGAATAACAACAACTGGGGTCAAAATAGCAGTGGTACATCTTCCGATGTAAGTGCTAAGGGCATTAAGACTGCTCTAGATGATTCTTCTACTTTAAGTGTTACACCAACTATTAACATTACTGGTGGTACTATCACAATAGATTCCACTGACGATAGCATTCACTCCAATGGCGATGTTAACATTACTGGTGGCGATTTCACTCTAACTACTGGCGATGATGGTATCCATGCAGATGGTACTGTAACAATCGGTACTACTGGCGGTGCTTTAGATGAGTTAAACATCTACATAGTAGACTGCTATGAGGGTGTAGAAGGTTCTACTATCAACCAAAATGCTGGTACTGTAATAGTAAACTCTCAAGACGATGGCTACAATGCTGCTGGTGGTTCAGACGGTTCAGGTAATCAAGGTGGCGGTGGATTCACTCAAGGTGGTTGGAGTTCATCTGGTAGCTACGCTATGAACCTAAACGGCGGTTTCGTACTAGTAAACGCTAACGACGGCGACCACGACGGTTTCGACTCTAACGGTAGTATAACTATTAGTGGTGGTTACTACATCTCAAACGGTAATGAACCATTCGACTCCGACGGTACACAGACTTTCACAGGTGGTGTATTTGTAGAAGATACTGGCAGTAGCTCAGGCATGGGCATGGGCGGTGGAATGAGCGGTGGCTCTCTAACTAGCAACGTGTCTGCTTCAGGTAGTGCAAGTGTTGGCGATGTAATTACCCTTGCTGATTCCGATGGCAACGTAATAGTTTCATTCGTAGCAGATAAGTCAGTAACTAGTATAGTTGCAGGTTGCAAGGATTACAGCGACGTTGTAGTATACGTTGGTGGTACTATTAGCGGTGCTACATACCTAGGTAACGACTCTACTCAACAGTGTACAGTAACTGGTACTATTACTGGTGGTACTCAAATGAGTGGTTCTAGTTCAAGTTCAAGCGGTAGCAATAGTAACAATCCTTGGAATAGAAATTAATAAACATAAGCGTAATATGGGACGGTTTTTCCGTTCCATATGTAACATGGTGTTAAGTGCTAATAACTTAGCATAAACCCTATACTTAACACTATGTTAGATATGGAACTTATGCGCATAATGGAAACTTTAGGACGGCTATGGCTGTTCTACAAAGTGTATTTAATATTGCCCCCTATACAAATAATATAAACATATTTTAAGAACTGGCACACGGTTACATATTAACTTGTGTGCTTTTTCTTGACATTGTAACTATAAAGTGATATAATATTCCTAACGTTAATTCTATTTAAAAGCGAATTTGCGTTAATTTAAACTACTTTTAGGGGGATTTTTTAGTTAATGGTTGCGGATTTAAACAATATTTCTAAAATCTACAATGGAAACGTAATATTAGATAATGTCAATCTTTCAATAGATGACCACGATAGAATAGGTTTAATAGGTAGGAACGGCTGTGGCAAGACTACTCTTTTGAGGATTATCACAGGCAAAGAGTCGCCTGATGTTTTTAACAACAAGAACCCTGAGAGTAGTAAGGTTTCCATATCCAACAAGGTGACTATAGGCTACTTGCAACAGCACAGCGGTTTGGATAGGTCTAGTACAGTTATTGACGAAATGAAAAGCGTATTTGCACATTTGGACGCTACTTTGCAACGCATGAAAGAACTGGAAAAGCTTATGTCTACACAGACTACCATAGACGACACTTTAAATGCTGAATACTCACAGTTGTGTGCCTACTATGAAGTAAACGACGGCTACAACAGAGATTTCAAGATTAAGACTATACTAAACGGTATGGGCTTTGCTGAGGATACCTATAACCGCATAATATCGGGGTTTAGTGGGGGCGAAAAAACTCGTTTGGCTTTGGCTAAACTACTCCTAGAACAGCCTAAACTATTAATCTTAGATGAGCCTACCAACCACCTAGACTTTAAAACTGTAATGTGGCTTGAGGACTATCTAAAAGATTACAAGGGGGCTTTGCTAATAGTATCCCATGATAGATACTTCCTAGATAGGCTATGCACTAGTATCTGTGAGATAGAAAAAGGACATCTAACTAGGTACAAGGGTAACTATTCGGCATACACTACCCAAAAGGAAATGGCAGTAAATACTCAATGGAAACAGTTTGAAAAGCAACAAAAAGAGATTGCTAAAATGCAAGATTACGTCGCTAAAAACTTAGTTAGAGCCTCTACTTCTAAGAGTGCTAAAAGTAGAATTAAAGCCCTTGACAGAATGGAGATTATAGACAAACCTCTCACAGAAGAAAAGAACTCTAAAATAGTCTTCGACTATGGCATAGAACCCCCTTTTGACTTGCTAAACGTAAAGAACGTTGACATATCTGTGGGTAGTGGCAGTACTAAGAAAACCTTAGTAGACAGCCTATCCTTTGAGGTTAAGCGTGGCGAAAAGATAGGTATCATTGGGGATAATGGTATAGGTAAGTCCACACTGCTAAAAGTTTTGCAAGGCAAGTTGCCACACAAGGGCAGAGTTAGTTGGGCGAACAACGTCAAGATATCGTACTTTGAACAGGAAAGTGCTAACCTTAACCCAGCTAATACCATCATGGAAGAAATACACTCCAAATACCCCACTATGAACGATGTTGACATTAGAAACCTTTTAGGTAGAGTTCGCATTACTGGAGAGAATGTATTTAAACAGATAGGTGTAGTAAGTGGTGGAGAAAGAGCGAAAGTTTGCTTTGCCCTTATGATGTTAGAAAAAGGCAACGTGCTAATCCTAGACGAACCTACCAACCACTTAGATATATTCGTGAAAGAAGTACTCGAAGAAGCACTATGTTCATATACTGGTACTATAGTGTTCGTATCCCATGATAGATACTTGCTAAACAAGTTATCCACTAGAATTTTAGAGATTACTACCAACGGTGTAGAAGATTTCAACGGCTCTTTTGACGCTTACATGAAAGTTAAACAGGCTCGTGAGAACGCTCTTAAGTCTGCTCAAGAAGAAGAAAAAATTCAGGCAGA
>CAYXNU010000016.1:0-13854 GCA_964466485.1 uncultured Ruminococcus sp. | reverse complement strand
GGTTTTCGTCAGATTTTGACATCTTCTTAGTAGGGTCTTGTAGTGACATAATCTTAGCACCTGTTTTTGGAATGTAAGGTTCTGGGACTACTAAAGTTTCGCCATAGCGAGAGTTAAACCTTTGGGCTATATTTCTAGCTAGTTCTAGGTGTTGTTTTTGGTCTTGACCTACAGGGACTAAGTCGCTCTTGTACGCTAGGATATCACTAGCCATAAGTACAGGGTATGTAAATAGACCAGCGTTTACATCGTCAGCGTGTTTAGCACTCTTGTCTTTAAACTGAGTCATTCTAGAGAGTTCGCCGAACTGTGTACTACAGGATAGTATCCAACTAAGTTCAGCGTGGGTTCTAACGTGGCTTTGCATAAAGAATATAGACTTATTAGGGTCTATACCACAAGCCAATAGTAGAGCGTAAGCTTCTAGGGAATGTTGTCTAAGGAGTTTAGGCTCTTGCTTAACTGTGATAGCGTGTAGGTCTGCAATGGCATATATGCAGTTGTACTCATCTTGCATAGGTGACCAGTTGCGAATAGCCCCTAAGTAGTTACCTAGGGTAAAAGTGCCAGTAGGTTGAATAGCACTAAATATTACTTTCTTTCTATCTTCTGCCATGGTGAAATTACTCCTCTGTAGGTGCTGTAGGTCTAACCTGTTCTATACCGTCAATAGTGAGAGGTTTAGCGGTAGTACCTCTAGTAAGTGTAACGTTAGTAGGTCTGCTAGGTTGAGCGTTAGCGTTAGTAGGGTTTAGTCTAATAACTCTTTCTCCGCCGTTCTTTTGAGCCTCTGCTCTGTCTTTCATTTGAGCGACACGCAACTCTGTAAGAATCTTTTGGTACATAGTAAATACGAACCTCTTAGACTTGTCAGTTTCTGTGAGCATTTGTGATGGCTCTAGTTCCATTTTGTATACACCACGTCTAGTTAGTAGATATACATAGTTAGTCTTGTGAGTAGGTAGGTCAAACTCTCTAGTGTGTGTACATGATGGTAAAGCCTGTCCAGCACTTACTAAGAAACTTCTAACCGCACTAGATACAGTTTGGTGTCTTTGACCTACACCTAGTACACCACCGCCAGTATTGAAGTATAGGTTAGCAGTACCGTTCATTAGTACTACTAAAGTAGTTAATAAATCTCTGCCCATAGGCATATCTATTACAGCACCGTAAACTTGGTCGTCTGCATTGAGTTTAACGCCTACTGCAACTGGTGGTATAGTGAGTCCTCTAATTCTACTAGATAGGTAAGCCTCACAAGCACCGTATCTATCTAAACCTGATTTTCTTCTAATAGCCATTGTTTTCATATCCTTTCAAAAAAACATATATTTATTATTTATAACAATCCATGCTGTGCATAGTAGATTGCTAATAGTTTACTATTCGCCAAAGAGTTCTTTGGAGAGTTTACCCAACTTTTCACAACCCTCGATAATCTGTTCATCTGTAGGGGTGGAGAAGTTTAGTCTAAAGGAAGTAGTCTTGTCGCTATCGTGAATCATGAAAGCGTTACCAGGGACTACAGCCACCTTGTAATCTTGTATAGCCTTAGTGCAGAACTCGTTCATGTTGCAGTCGCTAGGTAGGGTACACCACACAAATAGACCGCCCTCAGGTTCAACAAGAGTAACCTTAGAGGAGAAGTTTTTCTTAATCTGTTCTAACATAAGGTTGCACTTTTTCTTATAGATTTCTCTAAGCTTTTGGAAGTGTTGTTCCATATCGGTTTGTTGTATAAAGTTGTAGCATATCAATTGAGATAGTATAGTAGTATGTACATCGGAAACTTGTTTACAAACTATCATCTTAGATACTACTTCTTTCAAGCCACTAACGTAACCCACTCTTAAACCTGGGGAAAGAATCTTAGAAAAGCTACCAGTATATATAACTCTGTGGTCGGTGTCAAGGCTCTTAATAGGAGGGATATCCTCGCCCTTGATACGCAATCTGCCATAGGGGTTATCTTCTAGTATGAATATATCGTACTTTTGAGCAAGTCTGTAGACTTCTTTTCTTTTTTCTAGGGACATAGTAACACCAGTAGGGTTTTGGAAGTTAGGTATTACATATAGTAGTTTAGCGTTGGGGTTGTCCTGTAGAGCCTTTTCTAGTTGTACGGTGTCTATGCCGTCGCTTTGGACTTCCACACCTACTAGGTTGACATTGTAGGATTTAAAAGCGTTTAGAGAGCCTATAAAACTAGGGGCTTCGCAAATTAAGGTATCGCCCTCGTTGCAGAGTACTTTACAAGCTAGTTCGTTGCCCTGTTGTGCGCCCGATGTTATTATAAGTTCGTCGTGTTCGGGAACGAAACAGTTAATATCTTTTAGGATGTTTTTAAGCTTATCTCTTAGGGGAGTGTAGCCCTCTGTAATGCTATACTGTAGAGCCAATACAGGGTCATCTTGAAATATTTGGTTAGCTATGCTAGTAATCTTTTCAGTAGGGAAAGCCTCTGGGGCAGGGTTACCCGCAGAAAAAGAGATTACATCTGGTTGACTAGCAAACTTTAAAATCTCTCTAATTGCGGATGGTTGTAAACCTAAAACTTTATCAGAAAATGAATAATTCATTTTTACACAAGTCCTTTCAAACAATAAGATTAATATATTTATTATTATATCATATAATTTTAAGATTGACAATATAATTTTTAGTGATAATATTAAAATTAAAAGGAGGATATTTTTTACAGTATGAAAAAGCAAACGTTTATACAAGGTTCTATAGTGTTGATACTTTCAGCAATGGTAGTAAAAGTCATAGGGGCATTGTTTAAGATACCCCTAGCCAATATGCTAGGCGGAAACGGCATGAACTATTTCGGGTGTGGGTATAGCTTATTTTTGCCAGTATACGCTATCATGATAAATGGCTTGTCGCCTAGTGTATCTAAGCTCACTGCTGAGAGGGTATCCAAACTAGACTACACTTCTGTGGAAAAACTCCGAAAGACTTCCCTAAAGGTATTTAGCATAGTAGGCTTGATAGGTAGTATCTTAATGGTAGTACTATCTAGGGTGTTTTGTACATATCTAGCGGATAACCCTAAAGCGTATCTGTGTGTAGTAGCGTTAGCACCGTCAGTGTACTTTGGGTGCGTGTGTGCGGTATATCGTGGGTACTATGAGGGTTTATGCAACATGATACCTACATCCATATCGCAACTAGTAGAGGCACTAGGAAAACTATTCTTTGGGTTGATGTTTTGCAAGTATGTATTAAACCACTATGAAACCGTATCGGTATACTTTCCCAGTGTGGATATATACGCTTTAGCATCTGCGGGGGCAATACTAGGTATAAGCCTATCCACAGGGGTGGGACTACTAATACTACTGCTCTTTGAACCCTTTAGGAGTAAATCCGCTATAGGTTGCAAAGTAACCTCCCTAGAGGAAAAGTCCATACTTAGAGAACTTTTCGCCATTATGATACCTATATCTATAGGGTCACTAGTTACGAACCTAACTACCCTTATAGACCTAGCCACCATTACAAGGTGTTTAAATAGGCTTCCACAAGGGGAACTCTTGAGTAGGTATAGCGTCACCACGGATGATTTTTCGGGGTTTGTGTATGGTTCGTATACGGGGTTAGCTATTACTATATTTAACCTAGTACCATCTGTTACGAATATGTTATCAAAGGGGGCGTTGCCTAACGTAGTACGTTCATGGCAACTAAAGGATATTTCTTCTCTACAGAGGGATGTTAGCGATATGCTATACATAACCTTGCTAATAGCTACACCATCGGGTTTAGGGATAACTTTTCTAGCTAAGCCTATACTAAACTTTTTGTATTCACAGCGTGTAGACGAAATAGCAGTATCCTATGAGAGTCTTTCTTGTATGGGCATAGGTGTGATATTTTTGTGTTTAGCATTTCCGTTGTTTAGCGTGTTGCAAGGCATAAACCGTCCAGAGTTGCCCATAAAGATAATGCTAGTGGGTGTAGTGGTAAAGTTCCTAGGAAATGTAGTATTATTGTCCGTACCGAGCATGGCGGTATACGGTGCAGGAATTTCCACGACGGTGTGTTACCTTGTAATCTTTGTGATGTCCTTTGTAGTTTTCAGTAGGGTATCCAAAGTCAAGATAAACCTTTTAAAGATGCTATTGCCTATAGCATATGGTAGTATTCTGTGTGCTGTAAGTGCTACCATTTGCAACGATGTAGTTGCTAGGTATCATAGTGAGAGGTTGGCATTGCTGTTGGCAATATTTGTAGGCGGTGGTATATATCTAGTAACGCTGTACCTACTGGGTTTTAAACCCATGTGTAACCAAACCCGTCAAGTGTGAATATACTATTTCTAAGGAAGTTATGCTTCTACGATGTTAGTCATAATACCCGCTTTAGATATGTCTATAATGGCATAGGATGGGTTTAAGCCGTCCCTAGGGCATGAAATACTACCAGGGTTTAGTATGTATAGACCGTTATCGTATTCGTTAAATCTTTCGTGCGTGTGACCGTATAGGGCTATTTGACAGCCGTTCTCTTTAGCGGATAGCTTTAGGATGTCTAGGGAATACTTAACGCAATGTCTGTGTCCATGTGTAGCAAATATCTTTATGTTGAAATCTGCACCGAGTACTAACTCATTAGGGTACATGGAGTCGTAGTCACAGTTACCGGCAACGTAATACATTTTAAGTTTCGGATACCTACAGACTAAGCTTTCGTACTCTCTTTCGCCGTCACCGAGGTGTATAAACATATCTGCATCTAGGTGTTTTTCGACTACCTTGTTTAAGTTTCCAATACTTCCGTGACTATCGGAAAATACTATTATTTTCATAAAAAGACCTCCTAATGTAAAAGTTCTTAAAGTATATACCTTTGAATAAGATGTATTATAACATAAAACTATTAAACTTTCAAGATGTATTTTCCTAAATATGTTTAAATATTGTACCCTAAAAAATATATCAATACTGGAGGGTTTTTATACTATGAATGAAAAACTAAACAACAAAAACTTAGATGCCATGATTAACGTGGTAAGCGGAAAACTAAACGTTCCACCCGACGTTTTAAAACAACAACTACAAAACGGCACTTTCGATAAGGCTCTAAACAACATGAACAAAACCGACTACCAAAAGTTTCAACAGCTTATGAACAACCCACAGATGGCACAAAAGTTGCTATCTGCACCACAACTACAAGCACTATACAAAAAGCTTACATCGTAGGGAACGGCGACTTAAAATAGAAAAGGGGGTGTATCGTTGGAAAATAAAGATATTAACATTATGGATAAGATGCAAGAAATCCTATCCGACCCCGAAAGTTTACAGCAAATTCAAGAGTTGGCTAATATGTTAAACTCCGAAACACAAAACACATCCACTCAAGAACCGCCCCCTACTGATACCCCCAACGATGCCTTTGACATTGCTAAGATGTTACAGTTAGCACAACTATTTAATAGTACATCCAACTCACAAGACGCTACACTACTACTAGCTATAAAACCTTACCTAACTAACGAACGTCAAGGAAAAGTCGACAAGGCTATCAAGCTAATGAAAGCCTATGATATATTTACTACTGCTAAAAACAGCGGTCTTTTAAACCAGTTGGATAATCTTATCTAGGGGGTGACTATTTGCCAAACTACAACCATAGGCAGTACAACAGAAATATCCAACGCTACAATGCCCCAAACTTTCAACACTATATAAACCCACAACCTCCACTAAATAGCGATATACCACCCATAGAAGAACAACTACCCCCAACGGATTCTTTCCCAAAAGAACCCCCTAAACCTACTCTACCTATCAAGCCCCCAAAGATAGACAACGATACTTTAATACTACTAGGCTTAATGTACTTAATCTACAAAAACGGCAACTATAAGGATAATATTAAGTTGCTACTGGCTTTAGGGTATATATTATTATAGTTTGTACGGAACGCCGTCAATGGTGTTCCGCATATAAAGATAAGGAGAGCGAACCTATGAAGTACATCTTTTGGGCAGTGTGGGCGGTATGCTTTATAGTCATGTTAAGGCATTATCGTCAACAGAACCATCCTTTGCTATCGGCGACTATATCCATGTTGTGTGGTGTAGGTGCTTTGATAGTTTTCCATTACTTTGGACAAAACTTTGGATTTACTCCACCTATAAACCTATTCAACACCATGCTATCTTTAATACTGGGACTACCTAGCTTACTACTAATATACATAGCTAATCTTCTGTAGGGAACGGCGATTCGCCGTTCCGTGACTGAATAAAATCTGTTCTATGTATAAAAAAATATTCTCCACTTTTTAGATATTTTTAATGTGCAAATATCCTAAAAAATAGTGGTGGTTATTAGGCAACTTCCACAATAATATAGAATTTCTATTGCAAAACCCTTTGTTTTATTGTACAATTAAGACATATTAATTTAGTCTGTTTGGAGGATTTTTAAAATGTCACTTAAATTAAACACTAAGTATCTTGCTGGGTTTGTTGGTGAAAATGAACTAGAAGCCATTAAGCCACAGATTGAAACTGCTGTAAATACATTACACACAAAGAGTGGTCAAGGTAGCGACTTTTTAGGTTGGCTAGATTTACCTACTAACTACGATAAGGAAGAATTCGTTAGAATTAAGGCTGCTGCTGAAAAGATTCAGTCCAACTCTGATGTGCTAATAGTTATTGGTATTGGTGGCTCTTACCTAGGTGCAAGGTCTGCTATTGAGTTCATGAAGTCTCAATACTACAACAACCTAAAGAAAGAAACCCCTGATATATTCTTCGCTGGTAACAACATTAGTGCTACTTACCTAAACGAGATTATTTCCATAGTAGAGGGCAGAGATTTCTCTGTAAACGTAATTTCTAAGTCTGGTACTACTACAGAACCAGCCCTAGCTTTTAGAGTATTTAAAAAGCTAGTAGAAGATAAGTACGGAAAAGAAGAAGCTAAAAACAGAATCTTCTGCACTACTGATAAAGCAAAGGGTACTTTAAAAGAATTAGCAGATACTGAGGGTTACGAAACTTTCGTTGTTCCTGATGACGTTGGCGGACGTTTTTCCGTATTAACTGCTGTTGGTTTACTACCTATCGCTGTTGCTGGTTGTGATTTAGACCAAATTATGGCTGGTGCTAGACAGGCTCAAAACGACTTTATGGCAGATTTCGATAACAACGATTGCTACAAATATGCTGCTCTTAGAAACATTCTTTACAGAAAAGGTAAATCTGTAGAAATGCTAGTATCTTATGAGCCTTGTTTCGTACAGATGGCAGAATGGTACAAGCAACTATTCGGTGAGAGCGAGGGTAAAGACGGCAAGGGTCTACTTCCTGATGCTGTAAACTTCTCCGCTGACTTACACTCTATGGGTCAATTTATCCAAGATGGCTCTAAGGTTATGTTTGAAACTGTTGTAGATATTAAGACTCCTAAGAAGGATTTCTTCCTAGAAAGCGATTCTGAAAATCTTGACGGTCTAAACTTCTTAACTAACCAAAATATGTCTGTAGTAAATAGAAAAGCTTTCGAGGGTACTATATTAGCACACACTGATGGCGGTGTTCCTAATATCATCCTAGAACTAGATGGCACTGACGAGTTTAACTATGGCTACATGGTATACTTCTTTGAAAAGGCTTGTGCAGTATCTGGTTACACTTTAGGTGTTAATCCATTTAACCAACCTGGTGTAGAAAGCTACAAAAAGAATATGTTCGCTCTACTAGGTAAGCCTGGTTACGAAGATATGAAAGCAGACTTAGAGGCTAAGCTTGGCTAATCTAATATTAATTTATTAATAAAATAAACGCCGTCCTATACGGCAGAACGGAGTATTTATATGATTAAACTTATTACTGGTAAAAAGGGTACTGGCAAAACTAAAATCTTAATCGACACTATTAACGATGCTGTAAAGACTACTAATGGTTGTTTAGTATGCATCGAAAAAGGCTCTGCTCTTAGCAACGCTATCAACTTTAGAGTTAGAAAGTGCGATACTGAGTACTTTGGTATTGAAAGCTACGACGCTTTCTATGGCTTTGTTGCTGGTCTTATGGCTGGTAACTACGATATCAAGGAAATCTATGTAGATGGCATTTTCAAGATTGCTGGTCGTGATACTGACGACTTTGGCAAAATGCTACAACGCTTAGACAAGCTATCCGGTGAGGATGTTACTGTAGTATTTACAGTTTCTGCTGATAACTCCGAACTACCAGCTTCTGTTACAGCATTTTTAGACTAGTATTACAAAAACATACTTATATAGGGAACGCTCTCTTGAGCGTTCCTATAACGTTATATTAGCGTTAATCTACAATGCTTATATGGCAAATTAAATCAAATATGTTACTTTGTGAGAAATTTAACCTTTGGCAATGGAATATTGAAAAAAACTATTGACAAGGCTATTTTTCTATGATAAAATATTTATGTAATGTCACCATGGCATTACTACAATTATTTGAAAGATGGGTGTTTAAATGAATCTAAATATTAGACAGGTTTTTAATGTTGTTGGTGCGAAAAAGGTTATTAATTTTAAAATACAACAAGAGGAACTTAACAATATTCGTGATTTTACTTTTTACACACCTGTTGAAGTAGTCGGTGAAGTCTATAATCGTGCGGGTATTGTCAATTTGGTGTTTAGCGTTAAGTTTACACTTTCTTTGTTGTGCGATAGGTGTCTTGAACCTTTTGAACGTGATTTCAGCTATGACTTTGAACACACAGTAGTTAAGTCACTTAACAACAGCCACGACGACGAATACATAGTATGCGAGGGCGACTTTATCGATGTAACTTCTGTTGCCATTACAGATTTATTGCTACAATTACCCACGAAAATCTTATGCAAAGAAGATTGCAAAGGGTTATGCCAACACTGTGGTAAAAATTTGAACCATGGCATTTGCGACTGCAATAACTAATATGTCACGCTTTTGCGTGTCAGTTGAAATATAATAAGGAGGTGCCAAGAATGGCTGTACCAAAGAGAAAAACGTCCAAGGCTAGACGTGACAAAAGACGTTCTAACGTTTGGAAATTAGATGCTCCTGCATTTAGTAAATGCACTAACTGTGGTGAATTAACTGTTCCTCACAGAGTTTGTAAGAACTGCGGTTTTTATAAGGGTGTTGAAGTTATTAAGCACGAGGCTTAGTAGTCTTTAGGTTATTTTAAAAAACAAATTTGGGGAGGGTTGCAAAAAATCTTCCTCTTTGTTTTTACCATTTAAAAGAAATCAAGTTTGTATTTGTAAGGAGGAAACCTTTATGTCATTACCAGTAGTTGCGGTGGTAGGTCGCCCAAATGTAGGAAAATCTACACTGTTTAATAAGTTAATAGGTCAAAGGCTCTCTATAGTTGAGGATACCCCAGGGGTTACTCGTGATAGAATATACTCTAAGTGTGAGTGGCTAAACCACGAATTTATGTTGATAGATACTGGCGGTATAGAACCCAAAGCCAACGATGTAATACTATCTCAAATGCGTAGACAAGCCCAACTTGCTATCGATAGAGCAGACGTTATTATACTAGTTACAGACGTTAAAAGCGGTGTAACTGCTAACGATTACGATGTGGCTAGTATGCTACAAAAAAGCGGTAAGCCTATAATCCTTTGTGTGAATAAGTGCGACACCATAGGCGAAGTACCTATGGAGTTCTATGAGTTCTACAACCTAGGTTTGGGTGAACCTTTCCCAGTATCTTCTGTGCATGGCCACGGAACTGGCGACTTACTAGATGAGGTATTGAAAAACCTACCAGACGGCGAACACGAGGACTACTCCGATGAGTATATAAAAGTTGCCGTCATTGGAAAACCTAATGCGGGTAAATCCTCTCTAATTAACAGAATAGCAGGGGAAGAACGTGCTATCGTATCCGATATTGCAGGTACTACTCGTGACGCTACCGATACCGTAATAGAAAACGAACACGGCAAGTACGTCTTTATAGATACCGCTGGTATTAGAAAAAAATCTAAGGTGAACGAAAAGATTGAACACTACAGCGTATTAAGAGCCTACATGGCTGTAGACCGTGCTGACGTTTGTATCATCATGATAGACGCTGAAACAGGCTACACAGAACAAGACTCCAAAGTGGCAGGATATGCTCACCAACAGGGTAAGGCCTCTTTGGTGGCTATAAACAAGTGGGACTTAATAGAAAAAGATACCCACACCATGAACGAATTTCTAGAAAAACTAAAGAACGATTTTAGCTTTATGTCATATGTACCGTTTATATTCATATCTGCTAAGACCGGACAGCGTGTTGAAAAAATCTATGACATGATTAACCATGTACATGAACAACACTCCGTTAGAATAACTACAGGTATGTTAAACGATGTACTCGCATATGCTACTACTAGAGTTCAACCACCATCCGATAAGGGTAAGCGTTTAAAGATATACTATATCACACAGACAGACACAAACCCACCTACTTTTGTAGTATTCTGTAACAGTTTGGATTTATTCCATTTTTCGTATAGGCGTTACATTGAAAACCAAATTAGACTAGCTTTCAAGCTAGATAACACTCCAATTAAGTTCATTGCCCGTGAACGTGGCAATGGCAAAGACGTTAAGTAGGTGAAACATCATGGGCAGATTTTTAATAGCACTGCTACTATGTGCGGTAGTATCGTACTTGTTAGGTAGTTGCAACTCCTCTATAATATTTGTAAAGCTACTAAAGGGCGAGGACGTTCGTACTAAGGGCAGTAAGAATGCAGGACTAACCAACACATTTAGGTGTTATGGTGTAGTCCCTGCACTATGCACACTCTTTGGAGATTTAGCTAAGGGTGTTATAGCAGTAATACTCAGTAGGCTAATATTTAACGTTTTAGGCACTGGTTTATCCGACTTTATGAACGCTATGGGCATTAGTTGGCAACCCCTTGCCGAAGGACACAACACAATATTTGTGGGCTACATTTCGGGGTTCTTTGCAATCCTAGGACACATATTCCCTATATACTATGGTTTTAAGGGTGGCAAAGGTGTACTAGTAGCGAGTTCCATACTACTAGTAATAGACCCTCTTACTTTCTGTATAGTAATACCATTCTTTATAGTAGTACTAGCCATTACTAGATACGTTTCTGTTTCTAGTATAGCAAGTGCTATAGCCTACCCAGTGATTACTTTTATATCACAGACTTTAAGGGGTAGCTTTACACCTCAAGAGGCTATAGTACATACTATACTAGTAATAGGCACTAGCATAATCTTGATATATATGCACCGTACAAATATCGAAAGACTAAAGAATGGCACAGAGAATAAGTTCCACTTAAAAAAGAGTTAAACCGTGTATGGAACGGCGATTTGCCGTTCCGTATATATGCATAGATAATATTTTTTGTAGGGAACGGCAGTTCGGCGTTCCATAGGAGGTTTTTTACATGGCAAAAATTACAGTATTAGGTTCAGGCGGATTCGGTCTAAGTTTAGCTATTATGTGTGACAAGAACGGTCACGACGTTACAGTGTGGTCTAACTTTTCACAAGAAATAGAAGATATTAAAAGGTTTGGTGAACACAGGGCAAAACTTCCAAACGTGAAAGTTCCCGAAACTATTCAGCTAACGGATAACATTGAATGTATTATCGGTAGCGATATAGTAATCTTTGGGATACCCTCTAAGTTTGTGCGTTCTGTGGCGAAAAAGGCATCACAGTACATTACAGAAGATATGATAATAGTAAACACCGCAAAGGGTCTAGAAGACGGTACACACAAGCGTATGAGCGAAGTCCTAGAGGACGAAATACCACAAGGTAAGATAGTTATACTATCTGGGCCGTCACACGCTGAAGAAGTAGCTAGAGATTGCCCTACTACTGTAGTAGTGTCATCTAAAAACCCTAAGTATTCCGAAACCATTCAAGAGGAACTAAGCAACCCAGTATTTAGAATATACGTCAATAACGATATTATAGGTTGTGAAATAGGTGGCTCACTAAAGAACATTATAGCACTATGTTCGGGTATATCCGACGGCATGGGCTTTGGTGATAATACTAAGGCTGCCCTCATGACTAGGGGTATTGCTGAAATGGTTCGCCTAGGGGTGGCTCTAGGTGCTAAGACTGACACTTTTTCGGGCTTGACAGGTCTAGGCGACTTGATAGTTACTTGTACTAGTATCCATAGTAGAAACTACCGTGCGGGTCTGCTAATAGGTCAAGGAATATCCCCTCAAGAGGCTGTAACCATGGTAGGCACTGTAGAGGGTTACGAATGTTGCAAAGTAACGTACTCCCTAGCACAGAAACTAAACGTAACTATGCCTATAACAGAACAACTCCACAAGGTGCTATTTGAGGGCGAAAGCGTTAGGAGTTCTCTACCTAACCTAATGAGTAGACCTAAACGTCATGAAAAAGAAGATATTGTATTCTAGGTGGTACTATGGGAATATTTTTAGTAATTGCGTTTATATTCTTTATGGGTAGCCTATTGGGCTGGGTGATAGAACTTTTCTATAGAAAGTTTATATCTAGTGCAAACCCCGAAAGAAAATGGCTTAACCCTGGTTTTTTGGTAGGGCCTTATTTGCCATTGTATGGCTTTGGTTTGGTAGCTATGTACATACTCTCCCAAATGGATGTATCCTTTATAGAAAACAGAATAGCACAACAGATAGTGCTATTCATACTTATGGCTGTAGTTATGACGGTTATAGAGTACATTGCAGGAATAATATTTATCAAAGGGATGAAAGTAAAACTCTGGGACTACACCAACGAATGGGGAAACGTTCAAGGGATAATATGCCCTAAGTTTTCGTTCTATTGGGCGGTACTAAGTGCCATCTACTACTTTTTGATACATCCACACATATTGAACTCCATATACTGGTTAGCGGAGCATTTAGCGTTTTCGTTTATAGTAGGGTTTTTCTATGGCATATTCTTAATAGACGTTTGCTACTCTATGCAGATATTAGTTAAGGTTAAGAAGTTCGCTATAGACCACGATATAGTCGTTAGGTATCAAGTGTTGAAACGTTCTATACGTCTAGCTAAGGAAGAACGTAAAGAGAAGATGTCCTTTATGTTTGCGTTCAAGTCGGAACGTTCACTAACGGAACACCTTAAAAAGTACGTTGAGTTAGAAGTCGCTGTGCTAAACGAAAACATGGACGTTGCTAAAGAAAAGTTTCAAGACAAGATAGAAGAAACTCACGAAAAGATAAAAGATTTAAACAATAGAAAAAAATAGTTTTATATTATATTTTTGCGGAACGCCGTGGGTGGTGTTCCGCAATTTTGCAAAGCAAAATTAATTTATGTTGTGTAGGGAACGGCGATTCGCCGTTCCGTTTTTTATTGCCGTTCGATAAAAATAGGGAACGCTTAAAATAAACGTTCCCGAAAGAGAATACATTATGCAATATACTTTTGAATCTCTTGAACGAAAACTTTGCTTTCGTCCTTGTTGGTATCGAAAAGTATTTCAATAGGTCTGCTAATATCCAAAGTAAATATACCCATTAGAGATTTTCCGTCGACTTCGTACTTACCTTGTGCAAGTTTAACATCGAAGTTATACTTTGCCACAATCTCAACGAAGTTTTCTATGTCTTTGATTTCTGCAAAACCAATAGTTAATTTTTCCATAAAATTCAATCCTTTCTGCTAAGAAAAAAGTGTACTATATTATTATATACAAATAAACACGTTATGTCAACAAAAAAGTAGTTTTTTTTAAAGTGTACTTTAAATTCGTTCCTAATATTGACAAGTTGGAGATTATGTGCTAAACTATATATTGAATATAAATATTTGACAGCGAATACCCTAGTTTGTATTGG
>CAYXNU010000015.1:0-14008 GCA_964466485.1 uncultured Ruminococcus sp. | reverse complement strand
GCGGAACGGCGAATCGCCGTTCCCTACAAAAAAATCCATTCTATCGAACTTATGGTATTTAGTCCAAATAGGTAACACTTTTGCAATACTTAAAGACATCCGTACCTAGTGCAACACTTCTATGTAGTGATATTTCAAGGTTTATGCACCCTTGAAAAGCATAGTCGTTGATAGCTTTAACGCTAGGGGGTATTATAAAGGTCTTTAAGTTGGTGCAATTTTCAAAGGCTCTTTCTGGGATGATTTTTATACCATTAGGTAGTACAACTTCTTCCAGTGTGGAAATATCTTTAAAAGCACCCTTACCGATAGTTTTGCCAGTAGTTATAGTAATCTTCTTGTAAGGGCAGTTCAAGGTTGTGAAACTTTTCCAGAAAGTATAGGGTATAGTCAAGTCTTGAATACTTGTAAAGTATTCCAAATCGTCCTTTGTAAGTTTCAAGGCTTTGTTAAGTATCGTTAGTTTAGTGATATTTTCGCAACCCTCAAAAGCGTACTCTCCTATATACTGTACGTTGCTAGGGATGTTTATCTCTTTTAGGTTGGTACAACCGTTAAAGGCATAGCCGTCTATATAGGTAACGCTTTCGGGGAGGGATATCTTTTCTAGATGTTTGCAGTCAAAAAAGGCACATTCATAGATATTAGATACAGTATCAGGCAATGTGCAACACCTTATAGGTGACTCCATAGGGAATTGAATAATAGTAGTTTTATCCTTAGAAAATAGCACACCGTCAATGTCGCAATAGCTGGGGTTGTCCTCATCCACGGATATTTCTTGTAGGCTTGTGCAACCATGGAAAGCCTCATATTCAATGGCGGTTACACTGCTAGGAATACTTACTCTTTTTAGACTTTCGCAGTACTTAAAGGTACACCCTTTAATGACCTCTACACCGTTTGGGATGTCTACTTCTCTTAAACTCTTACAGGCATAGAAAGCATACTTTTCAATGTAGGTAATGTTTTCGGATAGAACTATTTCTTGTAAATTTTCACAGTGGTAAAAAGCACTTCCTTTAATGGTAGTAACACCATTGCTCATGCTTACCCTAGTTAGGTTAGTACTATAGTAGAAAGCAGTGTTATCAATAATGGTAACTTCTTCTGGGATTACAAACTCTTTTTGTGTACCACGATACTTTATTAGTACACCGTCTTTAATTAAAAAGTTAAACATAGTATCTGTATCTGTCTTTAGTTAAATAAGCTTATTATATACGATAGCCCACCATAGGAAACTATATCCATAATGATGGTTGCTAATATTAAACCACATAGTATAGCTGGTACGCTAATCTTCATTTTTACGTTTAGTAGTGCGGATATTAGTGAGCCTGTCCATGCACCAGTACCAGGGAGTGGTATTCCTACAAACAACAACAACCCCACAAATGCACTCTTTTGTATGCTGTCGGATTTACTCATAGCTTTATCTTCTAGCTTGTAGATTATCTTGCTAATGCCCTTTACTTTCTTTAGCCACTCAAAAATTTTTCTTATAAATAGTAGTATAAATGGTATTGGTACTATGTTCCCTAGGATACATATTACACTAGCTTTTATTAGGTCTATACCTAGTAGAGAACTTGCTATCAGTCCGCCCCTGAGTTCTATTAGGGGTAGCATGGATACTATAAATACTATTATCTCACTAGATATTCCCCTGTCTTGAAACCAAAACGTTATACTCTCAATAATTCCTTGCATAATTAAAAAAACCTCCTAAATAAGTCAATATACACATTATGACACACATATTACATTTTGTCAAGATTCGGAACAGCTAAACTAATATTTTATGTATTGCACACAAGAAATCCCAAATAGTGTAAGAGTCATTGTTGATTATGCTTTTCTAGGTTGCAGAGATAGAGATGTTATATACTTAGATTAACGTGAGTTCGACAATACAATTTGCCTTCGGCAAATTTCGGAACGCCGTGGGCGGCGTTCCGCTATGCGGTAGCATGACATTATATCGAATTGGCGTTATATTAAGTTAAGTTCGATAAAAGAAATTGTTTTGTAGGGAACGGCGATTCGCCGTTCCGTGGCTAAAAAAATCTGTTTCGTGGTTTAAAAAATTCGTTCCGTGTGTGTATATGTTACATTTTACGGAACGCCCAATGGGCGTTCCCTACACGGGTTAAATCCATAGAATTAGATTAAAACCCTACATAGTCGGTGAAAGTGCATAAAATTTTCAGTCGGCATATTGATACTTTTGCACAAAAATGTTGCCCCTCTCTTGATTTTAAAGCAAAATTATGTTATAATCATAGTGTAAAAAACGGTTTATATTTGCACGTCACAGAAGTGACGGTTTTACTATGAGGTGATATTAATATGTTTAATGTGAATGACTATGTAGTTTATCAGTATTGGGTATGCAAAATTTCGGACATAAAAAAGCTGGACTATAGCGATATGGGCTTTGAAAAGGACGTAACATACTACATTATGAGTTCTGTATACGAGAAGGAAACTTTTTTTATTCCTGTAACCCATGAGGATTCTCTTAGGAAACCGCTCACGAGAGAGGAAGCTTTGGACTTGATAGACAACCTAAACAGTGTAGAGCCTATTTCCCACTTGAATGACGAGGAGTATAGAAACATTATCCACAACTATGACTGCTACTCTTACGCAAAGATAGTTAAGGGTATATATGCCAAAAACAAGTATATTAGTTCTGTGGGCAAAAAGCTATCCAATGTAGATGGCAAATACTTTCACTTAGCCGAGAAGTACCTCCATGATGAGCTAGCTTTTGCTTTAGGTATAAAGTCCAATGAAGTTGAGCAGTATATCAAGGATAGGTTAGAATCTACAGAGGAGCATATATCTGCTTAGCATAACGCTATTTTCGGAACGACGAATCGCCGTTCCCTACATATTTTATTTTAAAAATTTTTAACGGGAATGTTTTTTTTTAACATTCCCGTTTTGAGTATATATTTGGTAATATATAGGCATGAGTATTTAGGTATTAATAGTAGCGGTTTTTCTTCTTGTTGTTGATAACTACTACAGCACCTACAACCACAACTATTACTATTATAACTATAACTACAGTACCACCACTGGACTTCTTTTCTGTAGTAGTGGATGCAACGGTAGTAGTAGCCTTGTCAGTAACTTCTGGGGTAGTTTCCTCAGTAGATTCTGTAACTTCTGCTTCAGTTTCAGCTACTGTTTCTTCTTCAGTTTCAGCGGAATCTTCACTAGAGGATATTACGCTGTCTGTACCAGTAATGTTAAAAGATATTGAGATACTATTAGTAGGCATTTCCAAACCGTCTATAGAGGCTAGTTCTGTGTTGTAAATGTTAATTATTTCAAAGTATAGGTTTCCGTTGTCGTCAGCGGAAACGACAGGTCTAGGAATTTCGTAGGTGTTGTCGTCGCAAGTTAGAACTACATTCTTAATGGTTATGTTGTCATAGTAAGGGAAGTCTGTGGATACGAATAGCATATTAAAGCTACCATCTTGAGAGAAGTCGTAACCCGAAACAGAAACTGTATAGTCGCCATCCTTAGTGATTTTAGCGTCTTCAAAAGTAGCACCAGTGTCGATAATTTCGTTGTCGTCACTCCATGCTATAAGGGTGTTAAAGTATTCAGTGTTAAAGCCATAGGAAGTATCGCTGTAGGAGTTTCTAAAAGTATACTTAGAAGTTTGAAGTCCTATGTAAGCGTTTACTGAACTGTTATCGGAAGTGTCTTCTGTATCTTCACTAATTACGCTAGAAGTACCACTAATAGTAAACGATACAGAAAAGCTATCAGTTGGCATATCGAAATCCAAAGCGGATAGGTCTGTGTTGTACTTGTTTACTATATCGATGTAGAGTTTTCCGTTGTCGTCTGCCATAACGGCTGGGTTGTCGATAGGGTACTCTTTATCATCGCACTTTAGGACAACGTTCTTAACACGCATGGTGTTGTAGTAGTCGAAGTCTGTAGAGATAAATAGCATATTTAAACCGCCATCTTGAGAGAAGTCGTAACCCGAAACGGATACAGTATAGTCGCCATCTTGTGTGATGTCAGCGTCTTCAAAAGTAGCACCAGTGTCGATAATTTCGTTGTCGTCGCTCCATGCTATAAGGGTGTTAAAGTATTCGCTGTCGTGACCGTAGTCGGGGTCTGCATAGGAATTTCTAAAGGTATACTTTTCAGTTTGGATACCTATATAAGCGTGTACAGCACTGCTCTTAGAACTCTTTTTGCTAGACACTTCAACGTTAGCACCAGCAGTAGGGTCTTGATTTTCAACGGCTTGTATTATAGCCTTTATAAGTTCAGGTTGAGTCTGTTCGCAAGTGTTTCTATTGAACACACCGAAACCGTACTTACTATTTACACCGTTATCCCAGTAGATAGGTATAACGCCATACTGTACAGCAGTACCGGCAACACAAGCATTAAAGTATATTCTGTTAGAGCTTATCATATCGGAGAGGTCGGCGTTAGCATAGGATTTATCTATAGCACCATATTCTCCCATGATTACAGGTATACCCTTGCTAGTAAAGGTATCTTTAAGTCTTTGCATTTCGTCTTTAAGGTATTCCTCATCGCCATAAGATGGCAACGTACCACTAGGGAAATTGTTATCTTCTACAATCTGTTCACCCTGTTCGCCCCAAAAGTATACAGAACCAGTTTCAGTACCGCAATAGTCCCATGGGTCGTAGTAGTGAACGGAAACCATTAGACGGTTTTCACCAGCGGTGCAACTGTCATCAGTAGGGAGTTCAAAGCCGTAGTCACCAGTAGTGTAGTCTATGTTGGTATTCCAACCCGGAACTAATAGCCATCTGTGGGTGTTGTTTGAACCAGTACTTCTAACGGTATCCACAAAGATTTGGTTGTACTTGTTTAAGTTAGCATAGTAGTCGGGGTTAGGGTCGTCATAGGTATTGTCGAACTCCTCGTTCATACTTTCAAATATTAGGTGTTCGTCGTAGTCAGCGAAGTATGTAGCTATTTGAGTCCAGACAGCCTCATACTTTTCGCAAATGGTGTCTTGGTCTTCACCGTTTACCAAAAACCAACCGCCATCGACAGTGTTGTAGCCATCGCCATGTACGTTGATTAATACGAATAGGTTTTCATTGTAGCAGTAGTCTACAACCTCTTTAACTCTAGCCAACCATTCAGAATCGATAGTGTAGTCGTTTTCATCGTCTATCATATCTAGGTATGATACAGGTATACGAATAGTCTTAAAACCTGCGTCAGCTACAGCAGAGATTAACTCTTGTGTAACAGTAGGGTTGCCCCATGCGGTTTCACTAGGATGTCCGTTAGTGGTAGCCTCTAAAGAGTTACCTAAGTTCCAACCCGCACCCATAGACGAATTTATATCGCTAAGGCTAACCGTAAACGAACTATCGCTTGTGGCTGAAACATCCACTTCACTAACTGGCAGACTAGCTAAAGCACTACATCCTAAAGCTAAACCAGTCAACAGAGTGGTTAATCTTTTCAATAGTTTCATTGAAAAACCTCCTTAAAATTTTTAAGCAAATATGCTTACTATGTATACCTAGATTAACATATTTTTTATATCTTGTCAATGTAGCGGTGGGGTTAATGCGTTGTTATTAAAGTAATGAAAATTCCATGCTATCGCATGGCGGAACGGCGAATCGCCGTTCCCTACAAAAAATAACATAAGCATATAACCACTGGAAAAATAATCTATGAAAATTTTTGAAACTTTTTCTTGAGTAGAACTGTCTAATAATTAAAAGGAGGTAAAATCCTATGTATAACAAAGATAATGCTACTATCACAGAACTAATGAACCTATACGGAAACGATATACTTAGAATGTGTATACTATACGTTAAGGACTACCATCTAGCAGAAGATATAACACAAGAAACTTTTATTAAAGTCTACCAAAAGCTAGATACCTTTAAAAACCAATCTAACATTAAAACATGGATTACTAGAATAGCTATTAACAACTGCAAAAACGCTATCAATAAGGCTAATAGGGAAACAACCTCTATTGAAGATTTAATGATAATCTACACGGAAAACTTTTCTAAAAGCGACACCAAACAGATGTTATCCGATGAGGTTTCAAAGTTGCCTAAAAAATACTTTGAGGTTATTATGCTATTCTACTATCAAGAACTAAGCATTAAAGAGATTGCTTATATACTTAAGATTCCACAAGCCACCGTTAAGACTAGACTAAAGAGAGCTAAAGAAAGGTTAAAATCTAAACTAAAGGAGGAATACTTTTATGAGTAAGTTTAAGAGTACTATCAACCATGAAATGGAAAGTTTTCAACTTAGTGACGACATAAAAATGAGTGTTTTAAATAGCAAGTACGCTACAAAAAAGAGAACATCTTTTAAGCCTTTAATGGTGGCTATAGGTAGTCTATGTACAGCTTCCGTATTGACTATAGGCATAGGCTCTATGGCTTGTGGTAGCTTTACAGAGTTCGCTAACGGCGTAAGCATTATGTTTGAACCCGTAAACGAAACTTGCACCAACAACGGCATAAAGATGACTGTAATATCCGCTGGTGTGGACAACGTTAAAAATAAGACTATGTCAGCATACATCACCCTAGAGGATTTAACAGACCAAAACAGAATTACTAAAGATACAGAATTTAGTGGTTGGGTAAAGTCTGCTAGTGAAACCAACAACAATGAAAACTCTACTATGGATGTTACTATGGTATCCTTTGACGAAAACACACGCATTGCTACCTACAAAATAGTTGCTACTATGAACTGGTGGAACACGTTCTCAAATAAGAATACTCTCAACTCTAATGACCTATACAATGGCTCTACTACTGAAACTACCATTGCTGAGAGCATAGACCTATACTCCCTAGCTAAAGACAACCTAGACATAGGCTACACCTACTACGATATGGACTATCGTTATGGGGGTTACAGTTTAAGCCACAATGGCGACTACGGTTGCTATAAGAGTTCTACTGTACCTAACGTTGACTACAAATCAATTATGGATAACATAGAACCTATCCAAATAGACGACAACACCCAACTAGTAGCTATAGGTTTCCTAGACGGACACCTACACGTTAAACTAAAGTATTCTAACTATTACGAATCCCCTTACACCCCACAAGGCTACGACGTTAGCCAATATATGAACATAGATAATATCAAGCTTGTAAACAGCGACGGCATAGACACTCTAAACACTAGCGAGGTAAATAGCTTTATGTCAGAGGAGAACGACGAACAACACACCCAAACGGTAGAGGTTTGCTTTAAGAGGGTTAATGACATATCTAAACTTGAGGGGCTACAGCTTTCCTATGATGAGAACGTTTCAACCTATGTATATGGCGAATGGTCTGTAAGCTTTAAACTTAACGATAATCCAACTGACTAAAATTTTTGTATGCGGAACGGCAAATCGTCGTTCCGCTGTTTTATTTTTTATAAAAATCACGATAAAATATTAACATTCTGTAAACATATAAAAACCCCCTTGATTTTTATAAATTAAGTGTTATAATATTAATTAGCACTCATAGAGATAGAGTGCTAACATTTGAAATCTAAAGGAGCGTTAATATATGGAAAAGAAAGAGTTCAAGGCAGAGTCTAAAAGACTTCTCGAAATGATGATTAATTCAATATATACTCACAGGGAGATATTCCTAAGAGAACTTATCTCAAACTCTAGTGATGCTATAGATAAACTATACTTTAAATCACTAACTGACGATAAAGTTGGTCTTAACAAGGATGACTTTGCTATAAAGATTCGTGCTAACAAAGATGACAGAACTATCACCATTACAGATAATGGTATAGGCATGACTAAAGAAGAATTAGAAAACAACCTAGGTACTATTGCTAAGAGCGGTTCTTTAGCATTTAAATCCGAAAACCAACTAGGCGAAGATGTGGATATCATAGGACAGTTTGGTGTAGGTTTCTACTCTGCTTTTATGGTTGCTAAAATGGTAACTGTTAAGTCTAGGGCTTACGGTAGCGATGAGGCTTACCTATGGCAATCCGAGGGTGTGGACGGCTACACCATAGAAACCGACGACAAGGAAACTGTAGGTACAGAGATTACTCTATACATCAAGGATAACACCGAGGACGAAAACTATGATGAGTATCTAGACACTTACACTCTAGAAGAACTAATCAAAAAGTATTCCGACTATATCCGTTTCCCTATCCAACTAGAAAAGACTACTACTCAACCTAAAGAGGACAACCCCGATGAAACCGAAACTATCGTAGAAAACGAAACCGTCAATAGCATGATTCCTATTTGGAAAAAGAATAAGTCCGAACTTACTGACGAGGATTACGAAAAGTTTTATATGAGTAAGTTTAACGAGTTTGAAAAGCCTTTAACACATATTCACATAAAGACTGAGGGTACTGCAACTTATAATGCTATACTATACATTCCAAAACGCCCAGCCTACGACTACTACAGCAAAGACTTTGAAAAGGGTCTACAGTTGTACTCCAACGGCGTACTAATCATGGATAAGTGTGGCGACCTACTCCCAGACTACTTTAGCTTCGTTAAAGGTATAGTAGACTCCGAGGATTTATCTTTGAACATTTCTAGAGAGATGTTACAACACGATAGACAACTAAAGCTAATAGCTAAAAATATAGAAAAGACTATCAAGAACGAACTAACCAAAATGCTCAACAACAACCGTGAACAGTATGAGGAGTTCTTTAGACAGTTTGGTATGCAAATAAAGGCTGGTATCTACAACAACTTTATGGGCGATATTAGAAACAGCTTACAAGACTTAGTACTATTCCACTCACTAAAAGAGAACAAGCCTATCACTTTTGATGAGTATGTAACCGCTATGAGCGACGAACAAAAGTATATCTTCTATGCCACAGGTGAAAGCGTATCTAAGATTGAACAGCTACCACAAGCTGACTTAATCAAGGATAAGGGTTGGGATATCCTATGCTGTACAGAACGTATTGACGAGTTCACTCTAAAGATGTTAATGTCTTACAAGGATAAGCAATTCAAGTCTATTTCCGATGACGATTTAGATATAGAAACCCCTGAAGAAAAAGAGGATATCAAAACTAAGTCTGAAGATAGCAAAGAACTTTTCAAGTATATGCAAGAAACTCTAAATGGCAAGGTTGCTGAAGTTAAGCTATCCTCAAGGTTGAAAAACCACCCAGTATGTTTAACTTCCAAAGGTCCTATCTCAATAGAAATGGAAAAAACTTTAAACTCTATGCCTAGCCAACAAAGGGTCAATGCCGAAAGAGTTCTAGAGATTAACCCAGAACATGGAGTATTCCAATCCATAAGCAATGCCTTTGCTAGTGGCGACAAAGACAAGGTTGCTAAGTATACTAACTTGCTATATACACAGGCTCTACTAATAGAGGGCTTATCTATAGAGAATCCAGTTGAGTTTTCAAACCTCATCTGCGAGTTAATGAAATAGTTTCCCTTACTTTCTTTTGATATATAAGTGAATCCCCATTGTGTGCCAAAACCAATGGGGATTTGTATAATTTTGAAAATAATATAGCATAAAATAGTCGATAAAAATTTTTTTAAAAAATTTTAAAAAAGTGCTTGACAAACTAATATTAATATGATATACTAGTATAGTCGTCAGGGAGTGATGATGAAAACCCAAAGGACTATCAATTGCGGGTGTAGTTCAGTGGTAGAATTCCAGCCTTCCAAGCTGGTTATGTGGGTTCGATTCCCATCACCCGCTTAGTTTGAAAATTCAAACTATTTTATTTATCCATGCGCTATTAACTCAGCTGGATAGAGTAACTGCCTTCTAAGCAGTAAGTCGCTGGTTCGAGTCCAGCATAGCGCGTTTTTTTTATGGTGGGTGTAGCTCAGTTGGTTAGAGCGTCGGATTGTGGTCCCGAAGGTCGTGGGTTCGATTCCCATCTCCCACCCTTTTCTTTGATTTTTTGGTATGTGCAGTTAATAAGTGAGTAGATGTTTTATCTACTCACTTTTCGTTTTTTCTATTGAATTTTTTTCTATTTTATACTATAATAGTCTATGTAGGGAATGGCAATTTGCCATTGCGATAACGTATAGAAAGGTGTTGTGAAAACTTGAAATTATTACACATTAGTGACTTACATTTGGGTAAGCGTATCGAGAATATTTCATTAATAGATGACCAAAGGTATATACTAAACCAAATTTTCGACATAGTTAAGGACAACGATATTCAAGCGGTGTTGATATCTGGGGATGTTTACGATAAGAGCATTCCATCGGTGGAGGCTACACAGTTGCTTGACGATACACTAGAAAGATTCTCAAACTTAGAGATTCCTACATACATAATAGGCGGAAACCATGACGGTATAGAAAGACTATCCTTTGCGAACAGTATGCTAAAAAAGAGCAATATCTATATTGCTAATGCCTACCACGGAACACTCCAAAAAGAAACCCTCCACGATGAGTACGGCGAACTAAATATATACATGATGCCATACATTACCCCTCTAAACGTTAGGAGCAACCACAATGCAGAAGTTTCTACACTGGAGGACGCTTTTAAAGTAGTATTCGAGAACAACCCCATAGATACCACTAGAAGAAGTATCTTAATGGCACACCAATATGTTTTAAAGTCTAAGGATAACACCCACGAGTTTGACGACTACCTAGGCGGAACTGAAAACACTGGTGTATCGGTATTTGAAAACCGTTTTGACTACATAGCTTTAGGACACATACACAAGCCCTACTGGGTTCTAAAAGATAAGATTCGTTACTGTGGTTCACCTTTGAAATACTCCTTAAATGAATGCAACAACGTAAACTCCGTTACTATAGTTGACTTTAAAGAAAAAGGAAACCTATCTTTTGAGGAGGTAGAGTTGCAACCATTACGCAACCTACGCAGACTTAAAGGCTCTTTAGAGAATATTTTGGAAAACGCTGTCGATACCAACGACTATGTAGAGGTAACTCTCACTGATGAGGAGTATATTATCAATGCTATGGATAAGATTAGGAACGTATATCCTAACGTTGTAAAGCTATCCTTTGACAACACCAGAACACGCTCTGTAGAGTATGTGAACGGTTCGGCTACAGATGTTGAAGATAAGTCCATGCTTGAACTCTTTGAAAACTTTTTTGAGGATGTATACAGCCAAAACTTACAAGGCAATCCAAACTATATGAGTATAATCTCGGAAACTGTAAAAGAAGTCGAAAGGAGCAACAACACATGAAACCTATAAAACTAACTTTTCAAGCTTTTGGAACTTTCCCCAGTACCGTTGAAATAGACTTTGAAAAGCTATCTAGTGGCGGAATATTTCTAATATCTGGTGAAACTGGTTCGGGTAAGACTACTATATTTGACGCTATATGTTATGCCCTCTATGGCGAGGCTAACGGCAAAGATAGAGATTCTAAAAACTTTAGGAGCGACTTCGTGGACGGTCATATAGATACCTATGTAAAACTAGTATTTGAGTGCCGTGGCGAACGCTACGAAATATATAGAAGTCCTGAATATACTAAGATTAGAGAACTTAAAAAAGGCGGTGAAAAAGAAAGCAACCACCCTTACGAAGTATACTTAATTAAACCTAATGGCGAAACTATAGAAAAAATCACAGAGGTAAACAAAGCTATTGAAAGTATTTTAGGGCTAAGCTGTGAACAGTTTAGGCAGATAGTAATGATTGCTCAAGGAGAGTTTAAAAGGTTCTTGTTAGCGGACAGCGAAACTAAAGGCAAAATACTTAACAGTGTGTTTGGCACTCAAAGGTTTGTGGATTTTGAAAAAGCTTTAGCCATAAAGAAAGTAGATGCTAATAAAGCATATGTTGACAGCTTAAACAGTTCTATAGGTGATATACTATCCATTAGGTATGGCACTGACTGGGACTATCATCAAGAGTTTGAAAAGTGGAAAACTCTAAAGAACGAAGACAAAAATATAGAAGTAGTCCTAGAAAGTTTGAAAACCTATCTAGATACCCTAAAGTTGGAAGATACCCAACTATCCGAAACTATATCCACTTTGGAAGAAGAAGTATCTAAAATATCTAGTGAGGTTAATGCCCATACTAATATGAACCAAAACATCCTAAAGCGTGACTCTTTAGTGAAAGATTTGGAAAAGATTAACTCCCAAAAACCTAAGATAGATTCTCTAAGAATGCAACTAAAAACCCTCGATGATGCTAAGTCCATTGAGGTGCAACGCCTACAGTACACTAGTGCTGACAAGAACGTCACTCAACTAAATAGCTCTAAGGCTTTAAAGGTGTCCCAGTTGGTGGAATGTGAAAACGCTGTAGAGTTACTAGGTAAACAGAAACTGGATATCTGCAACGCTTTGAAAATATCCGCTAGTAGCGAAGATGTGTCTATTGAGGCTAACAATATGCTAAATGCTTTAAAATCTCAACTTGCTGACATAGAAACTCAAGGCAAAGAGTACAAGACTATAATAGACAAGATTAACGCTTACACTATGGAACTATCTAACCTAACAATACAACAACAAACACTAGTTGAAAAGACTAACCACAAAGCAGAACTATCACAGAACTATTTAGATAAAGAACAGCTATATAATCTAAACATTGCGGGGGTACTAGCTGAAAGTTTACAAGAGGGTATGCCTTGCATGGTTTGTGGTTCTGTACACCACCCAAACGTTGCCGTAAAACATCAAGATGCACCGTCAGAGGGACAACTTAAAATTTTAAAGGCAGAACTCGACGACGTTGAAGAAAAGTTTAGAGTGTTTCAAACTAAATATTTAGTACACAAAAAAGAACTCGAAAATACACAGAATGACATTCTAGAGAGCGTGTCTAAGTTTGGTATATCCTCTAACGATATCCCAGAAATATTGCAAACCCTAAACTCTAAAAGGAATGGTTTGCGTGTTCAGTATAGCACTCTAAAGAATGAAATATCTACCGCAGAACAGAATATTTCTAAACTAAATAGAGTTACCCAAAACATTCAAGAAAACGAAACTACTTTTGCAGTATTAACTACTAGCATAGAAGATATCAATGAACAGTTGCAAGGTGCTACCTTAGAACGCAACACCTTAAAAGATACTTACTTGAACGCCCTAAAAAGTGTAAACATCCCTGACGAAGATATACACTCACAGCTATTAGAGGAGTACTGTAATTACAAGTCTATTGAAAGTGTAGTGGCTAACTTTGAAAACTCTTTAGCTAACTGTTCTATACGCATTAACGAATACAACAACACCATAGGAGAACACTCCTTTGTGGACGTTTCTAAACTAGAGGTTAAACTTGCCGAAACTAACCAGTTGCTACAGAAGAAAAGAAATCGTAGCTTTGAAGTATCCGAAAGAATAAAGACTAATACTGCTATATGCGAAAAAGTTTCTAAGGATTACAAGGAAGTAATAAAGAATTATCAAATCTACAAAGATACAGAGTATCTATCTCAAGTGAGTAACGGTACACTAAGCGGTGTAGAACACAGAATAGCATTTTCTAACTATGTTCAAGCGTACTACTTTGAAAAGGTTATGGCTACCGCTAACCAAAAGATACATATTATGTCGGGTGGTAGATACTCCCTAGTGAGAACAGATGACACTTCTAGCAAAAATAAAAAGGGCGGTTTAGGTGTAAAAATCTTTGATGCATACACTGGCAAACACAGAGCCTCCTCCACGCTTTCGGGTGGTGAAACTTTTATGGTATCGCTATCGTTGGCTTTGGGGCTTTCCGAGGTAGTTCAGCAACAGTCGGGTGGCATAAAGATAGATGCTATGTTCATAGATGAGGGCTTTGGCACTTTGGATAGCGAACAGTCCTTGCAACAGGCTATAAAAGTCTTAGATAGCCTTGCTACAAACGATAGGGTAGTTGGCATTATCTCACACGTCAATGAACTAAAAGAACATATCACTAACCGCCTACTAGTTGAAAAATCTCCTAGTGGTAGCACTATTACTTATTA